>JBKJLJ010000367.1:0-4765 GCA_046597015.1 Bryobacteraceae bacterium | reverse complement strand
TGCCCGAAGTCAATACAATCGCAATCGAGCCAACAGCGGCCGATGGTCGCTCGCCAGAATCTCCGGCAGCACCTGCGCATCCCGCAGCGTCCACGCCGACCCCGGCCGCGCCAGAATGTAGTCAATCTGCACCTTTGGCGCCGCTACCGGATAAGTATGCAGCGGAACCCCCGCGCCGCTAATCATCCACGTCCCGCTCAGCATTTTCACCGCCGCGTTCGATGGGTTCGCGTTGAAATCCCCCGCCAGCAGCGCCGGCAGGTCCGGCGATTCGTTCGCCAATCGGTTCGCCAACTCCGCCCCGGCCAAACGGTCCACCTGGGACTCATTGTCCCAGTGCGTCGCCATCACAAGCATCGGATGCTTGCATCCGTTCAACCGAATCTCCGCCCGTAAAATCGACCGCGGCTCCCGGCCAAACGAAGTCGGAATCGGGTGCACGTTATGCCGCAGGATCGTCCCCCGGACCAGCAACGCGTTGCCGTACTCTCCCCCGTCGAACGCCATTGATTTGCCGAACAGCGGCCGGCGTTTCGTCATCTCCCCCAGCGTCGCCAGCGTGTCCACGCCCCCAATGCGCTTGGTCCGCTGATCCACCTCTTGCAAGGCCACAATATCCGCCCGGCTCTGCCGAATCACCTTGGCAATCCGAGCCAAATCGAACTTTCCGTCAATCCCCTCCCCATGATGAATGTTGTAGGTGAGAATCCTGATCTCCTTACACGCCCCGGCCGCCACCACCGGCAACAGCAAAGCGAGAAGAAAGCGCATGCCTGATTGTGTCACTAACGCTGACACTGCGGGCAATGGAACGTACTCCGGCCAGCCTGTACGAATCGCTCAATCGCCCTCTCGCACCGCCGGCACGGTTCCCCTTGGCGCCCATAAACGGCACACGCCAGCAAATCGGCCTCCGGAAACTCCTCCGCCGACCCGGTCACCCGAAACGCGTTTTCAATCGCCGACGTCAGCGTCTTCCGAATCGCCCGATGCAGCGCCTTCCAAGCGGCATCGTCCAACTCCGGAATCGCCCGCCCCGGCGCAATCCGCGCCGCAAACAAACTCTCCGCCGCCCATATATTCCCCAGTCCCACCACCTTCGATTGATCCAGCAAAAATGGCTTGATCGGCCCCTTCGCCCGCGCCCCGCTCGCCTTCAATTGCTGCCAACGGAACCCGTCCCCCAGCGGTTCCAGCCCGTAGCCGGCGAACACCGCCGCCAACTCCTCCGTCCGATGAACATGCAAATTCCCAAATGTCCGCGAATCTTCGAACACCAGCGCCGCCCCGTTCCCCAGCGCAAACCAAATCCGCGTAAACCGTGGCAACACCCGCGCATCGGCAATCCAGTAAAGATGCCCGGTCATCCCCAGTTGCACCCGCAACGTCCAGCCCTTATCCAGGTGCAGCAACACGTTCTTCGCCCGCCGCGCGTACGAAACTACCCGCCGCCCCCTCACGATCTCGGCCAACTCATCCGGCGACTGCGGAGCAATCAAACTCGCCCGCAGCACCGTCACCTCTCGAATTCGCACCCCCGGCGCACACTCCACGAGTCGCCGAACCATGTACTCCGCTTCCGGCAATTCCGGCACTACCGCTTATCCAAATGAGCGAGCGGGTTATCAAAATCAAACCCAAACAGGCGAGGGTTTTCGCCAATCACCGACGCCGAAACAATGTAGAACACGTAGTCGTAGGTCTCCTGCGGAATGTCAGAGCGGAACTCCGTCAACAGGCGCCAAAAATTCCGTTCGCGCGCGTTGTTCGGCAAGCTCTTAATTCGTTTGATGACGCGACCCTCGCCCCAGTTGTAAGAAGCCATCACGAGCAAACCAGAAGCCAGCGAATCCGTCGAGTACAGGTCTTTCAAGTACCGCGACGCCGCTCCCGTCGCCCTCTCCCAGTTGTGCCGGTCGTCCCCGGTATCCGGCCGCGGCAGGTCCGCCAGCGGTCCAATCTTCAGCCCGTATTTGGCGCCCGTCTCCGGAATAAACTGCCACATCCCCTTCGCAATCCCCATATAGGTCGGCGGACCGCTGATGAACGGGTCGAAGTTGCTCTCCTGCATCGCCAGATAAAAGAACTGCGGCGGCAAACCCTGACTCAGCAGTTCCGACGTAATCCGCGACGTGTAGTTGTTCTCCTTCGCCCGCATCACGGCTAGCTTGTACCGTCCCGACCCCTGCCACTTCTTGATGTAGTTCTCTACCTCCTCCTTGAACCCCGGAGGAATGTCCAACTCGCACTCTCCAAAAACCCGCGAAATCCGCATGATCAGCCGATCCTGCTCGCTCATCTTCGGGTTATAAACCTTCAAGGTCGTCAAAAACTTTTCGTAATTCTTTTCCATCTCCTGCCGGCGCGTCCGGTACTTGCCCACGTTCTCGGCCTTCACGTTGGCAATGTCAACGTCGATCGCCTTCATCTGATAGAAAAGTTCCTGCGCCAGCGCCTTCCGCTCGCTCAACTCCCGATGCTGGTAGTACGCGTACCCCGCAATCGCCAACGCCACCAGCCCCACGCCCCCCAGCGCCATCGCAAACTTCGAACGCTGCTTCTTCTGCACCCGCTGAAACGCGCTCCGGATCATCATCGTCTGATGTCCCGCCTCGCCTTGCGCGCCCGGCGTCAGGTACTTCTCGGTGTACGACTTCAGCACCATCGTGTTGCTCGCCGCCGGTGCCGCCT
The DNA here is from genome assembly GCA_046597015.1 of Bryobacteraceae bacterium. Classification (GTDB taxonomy): domain Bacteria; phylum Acidobacteriota; class Terriglobia; order Bryobacterales; family Bryobacteraceae. The sequence continues at coordinate 2,074 of JBKJLJ010000367.1, read as the reverse complement.
GCACGGGGGCAACCACAGGTGCCGCCTGCTCCACCACCTCGAACCAAACCCAAGGACCCTCCAGCCCCAGACGCACCGTCAACGTCGGCGCCACCGGTGCCCCGGAAACCCGTTCCCCGTTCAGCAAAATCCCGTTTGAACTGTTCAGGTCCTGAATCCACCATTGCCCCTGCTGAAACGAAACCACCGCGTGCCGGCGGCTGATATGGCTGTCGTCGATCCGCAACTCGCACTCTTCCGTTCTTCCAATATGAAAAGTCGTCTGGAAGTAGTACGTCTGAACGTTGTTCGAATCGTTACCGGTGTGAACGCGAAGAACGGGCACTGAACTCATCGCTTCTATAGTGCGATACTCTTGGAGGTTTGTACAAATCTGCTTTTCTATTGCTGACCTTCCTGGCCGCGCTAGGACTGTGTTTCGCTGCAGACCCCGGCAGTGATTCGCGCCTCGAACTGCGCCTTCAGCAGGAGCTAAACTCGTACTCTTCCGCCGTCGGCGATCCGGTCCAAGCCGTCCTCATCGCTCCTTACACCGTCAGCGGCCTGCCCCGCATTGCGCCCGGCGCGCGGGTGCTCGGCGAAGTCGCCGAAGTTCGCCGCGTCGGCGTCGGCTTTGTTCGCGAAACCGCCACCCTCACCTTTCGCTTCTCTAAGGTCGAACTCCCCGACGGAACCTGGGTCGAAATTCACGCCCAAGTAGTTGCCATCGACAACGCCCGGGAAAAAGTCGACAAAGACGGCCGTATCCGCGGCATCCGTTCCACCAATACCCCCGGCTTCCGTGCCGCCGGTCTTTTGACCACTCTCGCTGCCGTCGACCCCATCGCCCTCGCCTTTTCGACGGCCGCCTTCGCCTCGGTCCTGCGCTTCTCTGAACCCGAAATTCGCCTCAAGGCCGGTACCGAATTCGTCGTCAAATTAATGGATGGACCCGCTTGGGAGCCGCTTCCGCCCCAGCTCCTCGGCCTCGCCCAGCCCATGCCCCCTGCCTTCCTCGAACGGTTGCCCTATCGAACCCAAACTCCCGGTAGGCGCCAGGAATCAGATCTCACCAACCTCCTCCTCGCCGGCTCCCCGGAAGCCATTGAACGAGCCTTCCTGGCCGCCGGCTGGCAGGTGCCGGAAGAGCTCAGTTCCGCCACCGCTTACCGCACCTTCCGCGCTCTAGCGGGCAATCACGAATACCGCGATGCCCCCATGTCCACCCTCCTGCTCGACGGCCAAAGCCCCGTCCAGTCCTGGTCCAAAGCGCTGAATACATTTTCCAAACGCCACCATCTTCGTCTCTACTCCACCAAAGAACGCTGGCAGGATAAACCCGTCTTCACCGCCGCCGCCACCCAGGACGTCGCCATCAACTTCTCCCGCGGCCGCGGCCTCTTCACTCATCTCATCGACGAAAATATCGACCGCGAACGCAACAAAGTCGTCCAGGACCTCCTCTTCACCGGCTGTGTCGAAGCGGCCGAACAGATGCCCCGCCCGTGGGTGCCCGCCGAAGCCTTTAACGCGACCGGGCAGGAGTTACGCACCGATCGCGCCATTGCCGTCCTCGTCTTCAGCGATTGCCTCCACGCCCGCCGGTTCGACGAACTCGCCGCCCCCGCCCCCGGCCCCTACCGCGGCAATCAAGCCGCTCGGGTCGTTCGGCAAACTGTTCTCACCGTCCGCAACGATCTCTTTCGCGGCACTCTCCTTTATCAAGGAGCGTCCATCCTAACCCAGGCCACGAAAAACTATCGCCGCAGTCGAAACTCGCTCCAGCCCCTCAAGGGGCCCACCATGGCCGGTCATGTCGTTCGCGCCCCCAAGCTCCAGCGCAGCAGCTCCGAATGGGCACCCGCTTCGGTCGAATTGGCCGTCTACGGCGGCTTCATGGTCTTCAGCAACTCCACCGTCGGTGCCGAAGGACTCACGCTCCGTCTCGGCCCCAGCCCTTCACAAATGCACGAACTCGTCGCTGCAAACCGAATTAGCCCTGGCTTTGCGTTGGGTACGTCCGTCACCTTGAACTCCTTTCGCTGGGTCTCCCACGAACTCGGCTTCGGTTATCAGCGCGGCAATCTGAAGCTCG
>JBKJLJ010000471.1:0-5444 GCA_046597015.1 Bryobacteraceae bacterium | reverse complement strand
GTTGAACGCCTCCCCCCGCAACTCCACGCTCAGCCGCTCAGTCAGCGTCAACTTCTTGGCCACGGCCATGTTGAACTGCACCGCCGTCGGGTCCGTAATGTTCCCGTGCCGCGCCGGCAACTGCCGGTAAGTAAACGGAGCCCGCTGGTTATAGCAACTCCGCGTATTGTTAAACCAAGCCCGATCATTCTGGTTCGCATTCTGGTACGACGCGCAAGTAAAGTCCCAGCCCGTCGCCATCCCTGTCGGAACCCCGGAGTTCCAATCCATCCAGAAGTTATAGTTCCATCCCCCAATCAACAGGTTCACCGCTTTCGGCGCATTCGTAAACAACCGTCGCCCTTTCCCAAACGGCAGATCGTAAACTCCCGCCAGCGTGATCTGCTGCCGGACATCAATATCAGTCAACTGATTCCCCACGTTATTGAACCGCTTGAAGTTGAAAGCAAACTCCTCTCGCAGGAAGTTCTCCATCTGCTTCGACCACGTGTAGTTCATCACCCACGTGAACGTGCCAAACTTACTCCCCGGCAAAACGCGCTTTTCAAACCGAACCTGCAACCCGTTGTACCAAGTGGCCCCCCACGGATTCGTAAACATCTGAATCCCCGTAAACTGCGGATGCTGCCGATACAAATCAAACCGGGTAATATCTGGCGAACCGCCTAAAGAAGTCCGTGAGTCCAGCACCCCAAAGAACGGATTGCCGATCCGCGCCTGCCAGAACGTCGGGTTCGCCCGCGCCGCATCATAGATATCCTCCCCCGGATTGTTCAGCTGAATCGTCCGTGGCTCTTTATTTGTCCGGCTCCCAATGTAGGAAGCCTCCATCACCATTCCAAACGGCAACTGGTGCTCTAACCCGAACGACCACTGGAACGTCCGCGGTATCACCCGCTGCCGTCCATCGAAGTTCGCCGACAAACCCACGTTCGTCGCAATCCCCAGGCTCGCTCCCGCCGGAGCCACCACCCCGTTCGGCCAAGGATTCTCAAGCGAATAGCCCCCCGTCAATCCCGCCGACGGAAACTGCCCGGCCGTCAAAGAGTTGATATAGGGCGTCTGTTGGCTGAATCCGGTCGTCGTGTTGTTCTGCGTCGCCGTCCGATGGAAAATCCCAAAACCCGACCGGATCACGGTGTTATTTCCCACCCGGTAGGCCAGCCCAAACCTTGGCTGGATGTTCGAAAGATCGAAATCATAGGGGCGTCGCGGATTCCCGTTCACCCCCGCAAAGCGAGGACCACCCACCAGTGACGCCGGTGCCGGAGGGTAATTCGCCTGCGTCGCATTCGCCTGCCAATTCGCCACCACCGCGTCGGACGACGGCGTCTTCGTCGCAAAATCAAAGCCAGACCAGACCCGGTTATGTAACTCCGTAAACGGATACTGAACGTCGTAGCGCAAGCCTATATTCAGCGTCAATCGATTCGAAACCTTCCAGTCATCCTGGAAGAATCCCGCCACATAAGGCTCCATCCGAAAAAACGTATCGTTGAAATCAACGAACCCGGAATTCACGACTCCCAGCAGCGTCGACGCAATCGACGATCCATCAAACGCATTCTGCCGCCGCCCCGAATACTGCCGCGTCCAGCCATCGCTGAAATTCAACAGCCCCGAAGATCGGCCGCTCGCCGCATTTGCCCGCATCAACCTCGCCCCCTCAAACCCATACTTCAAGCTGTGCCGGTTCACCGTCTGTGCCAGGTTCACCTGCAAATTCGCCTGCTGCCGATTCGAATAGTTCTTGAACTGGTTCCCCAGCACTTCGTTGAAAGTATCCACTTGAATTCGGGGAGCCAATCGGCTGGGGAAACTCGACACCGCCGGTAAATTCTTAATCCCCAACTTATCAAAGGTAAACGTCGAATCCGAAACGTCCGGGAAGTTCTCCTCAAATCGATTGAAAGACCCCTGCACCGTCAGCAACTTCGTCGGCGAAACAATGTACTGATAGTTCAGGATGTAGTTCTGATCCCGTCGCACCGTGCCTCGCATATTACCGTTCTGCGCCGGTGGATAGAAGCCGTTCGAGTTACGATACTCCGACCCATCCTGGAACGTAAACACAAAGTTCAGTCGATTCTTGTCATTCAGCACGCGGTCATAGCGAGCCATCGGCTGTTCATACCGGTATTCGCCCACCGAGTCCGGCCGCAGAAAATTCTGCGCCAGCGAATTCGCTCCCACAAAATTCTCCCGTGGATACACGTTCAGGATCGCCCTCCCAACCGGAGAAATCCGGCTCTGCGGAATCACATTCCCCGGAAACGGTTGCCGCTGAAATACGCCACCCGTAATGCAATTCGCCTCCGCCGTACACAGCGTCGAAGTCATCGGGTCAAACACCCGGATCCCCAACGCGCTCCAGCCTTCCCCATTGCGCAAGGACGAAGGCGGGACGCTCGAAACCACCGGGAACGGCGTCCGCTCCTGCCATCCCTCGAACGAAAAGAAGAAGAAGTCCTTGTTCTTCCGAATCGGCCCACCCACCACCCCGCCATATTGATGCTGGTTCCGGAATCCCTTGGGCGAGCCTGCCGCGTTATTCTGCAGCGCATTGGCATCCAAAATCCGGTTCCGCCAGAACTCAAACAACGATCCGTGGATATCGTTCCCGCCCGCTTTCAGCGTCGTATTCACATGCCCGCCGCCGGAGCGGCCAAACTGGGAATCATAGGTGTTCACCATCACCTTGAACTCTTGAATCGCCTCCACGTTCGGCGCGACGTTGAACGTGCCGTTGGTAGAAATCGGTGCGCCGTTCAGCAGAAACTGGTTCGTCCCCGTCCGCCCGCCGTTCATCGTGAAACTCCCGTTCACATCCCATCCCCGCGTCCCCGAAAAGCCGCTCGAACCAAACTGCCGCTGCGTAAACCGCACCCCCGGCACCAGGTTCATCAGCATATACGACTGACGCCCATTCAATGGCAACTCCGTCATCTTGGTCGGATCAATCGTCAAGCCTCGCGAGGCCGTAGCCGTATTGATCAACTCCTGCTCTGCCGTCACCATCACCACCGTCGACGCCTGCCCAATCTCCAGCCGCAAATCCAAACTTACCTTGTCTGCCGTAGCCAGAACCACGTCCGGCCGTCGCAACGTCGCAAATCCTGCTGCGACCGCTGACACGTCATACAACCCCGGATCCAGCGCCGTGACCGTGTAATAGCCCTGGCCATTGGACACGGTCTCGCGAATAACTCCCGTGTCTCTCTTCGTCACCCGCACGTTCGCATTCGGCACCGCCGCGCTATTCGGGTCTAAAACCTGCCCCAGCAGGGTAGCCCGATACTCCTGCCCAAACGCCGCAACACTGCTTACGAGCAGCAATCCACTCAGCTTCCCATTACGCATGTTTTCCCCATGGAACAAACTTTGGGAATACTTTATCGAAAACAAAAGCCAGCCGCAAGGGGGCCCAAGGGGCATTGTCGCGGCCAAGTCGAAAGTTTCTATCGATAGGCGCGAGGATGAAGGCTGGAACGAATCGCGATATCCCAATCGCGACGACCCAAGCCGAGCGGCCGGAACGAAGTGATTATCCGCTCAAACGCAGAAGCAAGCCTGGCGATTTTACGGTAACCAAACCGACATGATTTTTGACCATCGTTGGCCGGCCCGCAACTGGCCAAGTGGCACCAAATCAGTGCGGACAAGTGATCGTGCGCGGAGGGACGAACCAGGGCAGGATCGCCGCGCTGCATTCGGCGAACTGGTGCAGTGGGACAATTCCGCTCACGATTGGCTGGAAGACCGCGGGCCGGACCTTTGAGGGTTCCTCCACCGCATCCTCTCAAACCGCGAAAAATCTCCGTCCGCAGTACACAACTCAACTCGGTGCCCGATTTCGATCGCCGCCGATTAGGAGTCTGGTGCCAGATACCCGATCGTCTTCGCTGCGCTGGCCAACCCCCCCAATATCTTCACGATGCCGCTCTATCGGGCCGAAAATCCATACGTTCAAAAACTGCTACCTGGACCCTATTTGGCGTTCTTCGCCATAACTGTGTGCGAGGCAGCCAATGCACGCATTTCCGACGCTGCTTTGCGACAATGCTCCGCGTAACTCTTGCAGTGAGCGGCAGTTTCCCCGCTCATCGGGTGCTTCATTTCATGGCCGGTAGGGTGATTGGTGTACTGCAAAGCGAGCGCCTCATGCTCTTTCGCTTCGACTTCCTGTTTTTCAGCCATGGCAGTATAGTGCCGAGCCAGTTTCAGGTGGTCAGCCGGCGTTTTGGCGTTCATCACGAGCGCCCTAACTTCCGAACTCTTCAACTCCCCTTGCGGCACTGCGGCGGTCACCGAAACGGCAGCGACCAAGAACAGCCCGACCATAGCTGCACGACTTGTAAGCTTTCGACGGTTCCTGTGTTTTCCTTTCGCGGGTTTGACCAATCTCATCCCGGCTAACACCCTGCCCCTGCAATCAAGTGACCAGTGCCCATCAAGCTTTTGTCGGGGCTCCCTTCCTGCAGGAGCCGAGCCAGTTCGTGCAGCATATCAGGAAACTGCGGGCCCTCGCACGGGGGTGCCGACACCGCCAAAAACAGTTCTCCCGCACTCGGTTACCACAAAACCTAGTGACCGAACTTGGTCAACGCGACAACACGTCGTCATTGGTCGCGCTTAAGGAGAGTTTCGCCCCCTTCAATCGCCTCATCCTACTGAGGAACCGAGATTCCGCTAAATGGGGCTCCGCGTGCTTAACAACTTTGGGATTCTTAGCCCGCCCTCAGCCCGCCACGGTGCAAGCCGCGCCGCGATGTGGCTAATAACCAAAACCGGAGTAGGTATCTACAACATGAGCCCAAATAAATTGACCGCCAAGGACCCGATTTGCGGCATGCACGTCGATAAAGCCACGGCTCTACACGCCGAGCGCGACGGACAAACGTCTTACTTTTGCAGTGATTACTGCCGACGAGAGTTTCTTTCCACTCCTACTCGAGTGGTGCCAGAACACCAGGCCACGCCGGCCTTCGGCATGTAATGGAAAACGGAAAGCCGAGCGACACGGCGACTGACAAGAGCACCACCGAAAGGTGGGAAAACGAAGGGGGAAACACGGACACCAAAGAAAAGAAAACCAGCTGCTGTAGCGATGTGATGAAACCAATCGAAGCGTCCGCGTGCTGCACTCCCAAAGACTCGGCGGCCTACGCTGCAAAAGCCATGCGCACTTCCGGATGCGGCTGCGCGCCGGTGTTGGAGAATACAAAAACCCGCAAACTCGTGGGCGTCGTCACGGAGCGCGACTTGTGTTGCGAGGTTACGGCGGACGATCGGAAGGCTTCGGAAGTCGGTGTGGTTGAGATCATGAAGCCCATCTCTGCGTGTTGCCACCCGGACGAACCGGTCGCTGATGCCCGCCGGAAACTCCATGAGCATGGGGCCACGAGTTTACCGGTCGTTGACAGCGCGGGAAGTTGCTGCGGCAC
>JBKJLJ010000191.1:0-6846 GCA_046597015.1 Bryobacteraceae bacterium | reverse complement strand
GATACGGGAGCGCTTGGAAGCGGAGCGCCATCGGGTGTTGCCGAAGAGTAAGACGGCGGAGGGGATTCAGTATGCGTTGGGGCAGTGGGGGCGACTGACGCGATTCTTGGATTATCCGGAGTTGGAGTTATCGAACAACCTGGCGGAGAATTCGATGCGACCGGCTGTGTTAGGGAGAAAGAACTGGATCCACGTAGGGAGCGTGGAGGCGGGGCCGAAGGTGGCGGCGATTTTGTCAGTGGTGGAGAGTTGCCGGAGGATGGGGATTCCGGTGCGGCAGTATTTGCTCAGCGTGCTGCCGGGGATGAGCGACCGGAAGGTGAGCGAGGCCGCTGAGTTAACCCCGACGGCCTGGTGGCGGCGGCAGCAGGCCTAGCAGGCATTCAAAAAGTTCGCAAGGCTGGGGATGGACGTACGCTTACCCTTGGTCGAACTTGTGCCGTAGCATTTTGATGATGATCGAGGGGATGCCGATGTTCATCATCCCGGTCATTTCGCCGATGCGGATTTCGAGCGAAATGGCAACGACGGCTTCGTTCGGAGCCATGAACTGAAGCAGGGACGGCTCGGTTTCGTGGCTTTCAATGGAAAAGGAGACATTCGTCACCTGGCGCCAACTTTCGCGAAGGTCGTGGAGGATAATCCTGACGACCACTTCGACGATACTTTGTTCGATTTCGGTGATCTCGCGCGTAACCCGGCTGGACGCGGACGGTTTACCGGAGCCACCGAGCAGCATTTCGAGGATCGGGAAGACGAGAGTCGGGTTGATTTCGAGGACGCCATTCCCGTCGTAGGGGCGCATACCCATGGCAATGATACAGCTAGGCGAGGGGAGACACTGGCTAAACTCGAGAAAAGAGAGCTGCTCGACCGAGACAAGGTTCACCATGACGTAAGCGCGAAGATAGGCCGATAGACTGGAGGCGAGGCTGCGGGCGAAGTTTTCGTGGAGAAGGTGGATGGACCGAAGTTGGTCTTTGGCGATGCGGTCGGGACGGCGGAAGTCGTAGGGGAGGGCGCGACGGCCGGGGTCATCATCCTCGGTTTTGGCTTGTTCTTCGGCCAAACGGCGAAATACACCATCAATTTCGTCCTGACTCAATACACGATCAGTGGCCGCCATATGGGTATCTATCGGGAGGCGGCGGGTGGGGGATTATCCCGGAAAAGTCCGACCGGGGAGAGGTCTGGCTACAATGGGGTGATGCGACTACAAATCGAGAGTGCGATGGTGAACCGCGGGGAAGTAATCGCGCTTCCGTCCGGGTATCTCCGTTGGTAGCCGCGAATGGGTTAGCCCTGATTTTCGACATGGACGGGGTGATGATCGACTCTAACCCTCTCCACGGTCTGGTTTGGCGCGAATATCTGAAGTCTTTTGCCATTTCTGCCGATGAAATTGACACGAGGATGCAAGGGAAACGAAACGACGAAATCGTGAGGGAACTCTTCGGACCGAGCTTGTCGGACAACGAGGTCTTCGCGCATGGAGCCGGGAAGGAAGCGCTTTATAGGGCCCGGATGACTCCGCAGATAGAAGCGCACCTTATGCCGGGATTACGGCCTTTCCTGGAACGGAATCGCACGCTTCCGTTAGGCGTTGGATCAAACGCTGAGCCAGCCAACCTGACGCTGGTCTTGGACGGGGCGGGTTTGCGACCCTACTTCGGAGCGGTCGTCGACGGGCATCAGGTGGCGAAGCCGAAACCGGCACCAGATATCTATCTTCGGGTGGCGGCAGAGTTAGGGATTGCGCCCGTCAACTGTGTTGTATTTGAAGACTCTGCTTCGGGAATCGCGGCGGGACGGGCGATGGGAGCTAGGGTGGTGGGCGTGTGCCGATTCGGCCGGCATCTGCCGGAGACCGAAGTGACCATTCGCGATTTCACAGACCCGGCGCTCGCAGGATGGTTGGCGATTCAGGCACCCCTCTAGGTATGTCATTTTTCGCCATATCGATGGTCCTGGTTGCTTTTTCGGTCGGCTTCGCGGGACCTTGGCTGATTCTGGAACGGCGGCGGGCGGCGCGGAACGCGCAGCTTGCGGCGTTGCATGAGTTGGCCGAACGGATACTCTCCGCCGGGAGCGATACGGATATCCTGCAGCTTCTCCGCTCGCAGGGTGGTGCCGTTTTTGGGAATTGCAAGTATCGTTTCTACCGATATCACCGGGCGGGCAAGCGACTGGAGCGGGTACGGACGGCGGCGGATCCGGCCACGGAGCAAAACGATCTGGACAGTGGCTCTGACGAAGTGGCGGCGCGGGCGCTAGCGCAGGGCCAGATAGAAGCATTGCGGGAGCGAACCCTGATTCCACTAGTGGCGGCGGGCGATCCGCTGGGGCTGATGGAGATCCGGGCAGTGTCGACGAAGCCTTATGAGCAGATGCTGGCGCGGCATTTGGGAGCGGTCGTGGGGGCGGCGTTAAAAGTACAGGAGCAACGCGAGGCCAGGGACCATATGCGGCGAACCGAACAGTTGGCGATGGCGGGGCAACTGCTCTCAGCGATCGCCAACGAGTTACGGGACCCGCTCGAAGAGATCCGCCAGCAGGCGGAACTACTCCTCGAAAGGCAACCCGATTCCCTAACCTCGCAGGAGGTGCGAAGGATGGCGCTCCGAGCGACCGAGACGGGCGATACGGTGAATCGGTTGATCGGGTTCGCGCGGACGGATCGGACGGAGGTGTCGGCGTTTGAGATGAATGCCTTGTTGCATGGACTCTTGCAATTGCGCGACCCGGTATATAGGGCGCGCGGCATCGAAGTGGCTACGCAGTTCACCCGCGAGCCGATCTATGTGGAGGGAGTACGGGCGCAACTGGAAGAAGCGTTGTTGCAGTTACTCCTTTGCGCAGAGGTGGCAGGGCGGAAGGTGAGCATCCAGACGCAATCGGCTGGGGGCCACGTTTTGGTATCGATCGCATTTAGAAATGCCGAAGGGTCGGGGGAACTGGCGTTATGCCGGAGTCTCGTGCAGGCGCACGGAGGCGAACTGGAAATCAGCACCGAAGGGTTTCGAATTCAACTTCCGGCCACGGCCGCGCCGCAAACGCGGGTGGCAACGGCCGTGAAGGGAGATCGATCTGGAACGCAGCGTTTGATGGTGCTGCTGATTGAACCCGACGAGACCTCGCGTCGCAAGCTGTTAACAGCATTGGGCGAAGAGGGGCACAAGGTGATCCCGGTGGCGAGCGCGGAGGAGGGACTGGACCTGCTCCGGCGGATCCGGTTTGATCTGGTATTTTGCGCGGCTCGGCTTCCCGGGTTGAAGTGGATGGATTTTTTTGAGGCGGCGCGTCCGCATTTGGGTTCGTTCGTCCTGTTGACGGAGAGCTTTGACGCTACCTTGCCCGATGCGGGGGCACGAGTACTTCGCAAGCCGGTGAGCGCCGAGGAGTTGCAGGCGTTACTGGTCTCGTTGGCTCCGGCGGTTCCAGTTGCGTAAACTGTGAGTATGCGTTTCTGGTTGGTAGCGTTGCTGGCAGTGAGCGGGGTGGCCGCCCAAAAGTATGACGGTCCGCGACCAGAGAAGGCGGACTTGCCCTATCTTCGTCACGGGTCCAAGTTAGTCCCGGTAGAGATCGGCGAAGCGAAAGAGGAGAAGCGGAAGGACGGAACAGCGTACGTTTCGCCGGGAGCAGCGTCGCCGGTGCGTACGCCCATGGCAGAGCCCACTTTTCTGTTCGAAGCCAAAACACTTGAGGCGGAAAAGTTGACCCTATACAAGCTGGAAGTGAAAAACGGGGCTCGTGAAGTGTTCTTTTTCGACAATCCGAAAAAGCGTAAAGATTCCACCCGGCCGCTGCGAATGTCGGTGACCCGGGTGGCACCCGGCATCTCGCGGCTCGAAGTGACGGAGTCTTTAGTCGCGGGCGAGTATGCCTTGACGCCCGAGGGCTCAAACCAGGTCTTTTTGTTTCAGGTGATTTAGATCAGTTCTGATTGCCAGGTCGGGTTACTCTCCGCACGACCGAGCCCTTTATGGCAGGGTAATCGAAGAGGCTCCGTTGAACGTGCCGCCTCCCTCATAAGTTCCACTCCAGGTGAGGGTGTTCCCGGTGGCGTTACTCGGTAGACGGAACAAAACCAACCCCAGATTACCAGTCCCCAAGTTCCCGAAGTTCGCGGTAAGCGAGACGATCGTCGACCCGATGGTGGCTGAAACCAGGCGGACATCCCTGGCGGGGACCGGGCCGAAATTAGCGACTACCATTTCCACAATAATCTCGCCGGTAGTTGCATCCCGGCGGAGGCGAGAAATCTGAAACACCAAGACCGGCGCTAGGCTGCTGAATTGGAGCGGGGCCGGCACGACGTTGATCGTCACAGTGCGAGAGGTGGCGGCATAGGTGGTCAAATCGGTGGGGGTGAAGTTCACGGTAAGCGCCTGGTTTAGAGCCAAAGGAAGAAGCGTCCCAGCGGGCGGACTATAGGAAAACTGGCCGGGGACGGTGGCGGTCGCATTGAGTTGTGAGTTAGAGAGCGGAGTTCCAACGATTAGGTCGGCTGGATTTGACCAATTGATAGAGGGAATAGCGGCGAAAGCGGCGTTTATGGAAGCGGGGGCGGTGAGGTTAAAGCCCCTTGGGTTGGTGCTACCGGTGATTGCGCCGGAGAACGTCCGGAACACGTTGCCGAGGGCGGGGGTGGCCGTAATCTGCAGAGAGCCAGCGGGAAAATAGCCGGTGGCGGGGAAGATGGTGCCGCTGCCGGTGACGGCAGTGGTGAGAAGGTAATTTGTGGCGTAGGTAGCGGTGTAACTAGCCGCTGTAGAGGTGACGACGATCTGCTGGGTCTGGGCGCCACCATTACTCCAACTCGCCCATAAGAAGCGAGTTCCATTTGCCGGAACCGGATTGATCGCCGTGACCGTGTAAGTTCCCGGGGCGAGCACGACGACCGCTCCGCCGGCAATAGTTTGACCGTTTACGTCGAGAGGAAGGCCGGCCGGGACGGTGAGGAACGTGATGCCCTGGCCATTCGGAGCGATGGAAAACGACTGGGGAACTTCGGCCGCCGGAGCGAAGTTTGTATTGCCGGGTTGGCTAGCAAGAATCGTGCAAAGTCCGGCCGCGACGAGGGTTACCTGAACCCCTTGTACCGTACAAACGGCTGGCGTCAGCGAGGAGAAAAGGACGGGGAGGCCAGAAGTGGCCGTGGCGCTGATCGGCACAGGCGCGGCACCTAGCGTTCGCGGCAGGAGGGCTGCGAAGGTAATGGTCTGGGAGCCTGGCGTGACCGCAAAGCTGTTGACGACCACAGGAGAGGCCGCATAGCGGGCATCGCCCGGTTGCGTGGCCTGGAGGGAGCAAGTTCCCGCGGAAAGGATGGTAACGACGCCGCCAGCGGTGCAGACGGCCGGGGTGGTGGAAGCGACGATTACGGATAGGCCGGAGGAGGCGGTGGCGGTGACGGCGAACGGCGGGGTGCCAAAGGGAACGGCGGGCAACGCGGCAAACGCGATGCTCTGGGCAGCGGGGGATACCGTGAAGCTTTGGAGAACGGGCACGGCCGATGCGTAGTTCACGTTACCGGCCTGAGCCGCACGGATGGTGCAGGTGCCGCCGTTGAGGAGGGTTAGAGTTAGACTAGACACCGTGCAGACGAGGGGGGTCGTGCTGGCGAATTCCACCGCTAGATTCGACGTGGCCGATGCGACCAGATTAGTCGGCGCGGCGCCGAAAACGAGATTGGGGAGAGCGGCGAAGGTGATCGATTGCGGAGCGGGAGTAATGGTGAATGTCTGGACCACCGGAGGGGCCGCGGAGTAACTTGTGTTGCCAGATTGAGTAGCTTGGACGGTGCAGAGCCCACCAGAGTTAAGGTTGACGGCGGGGGCGGATAAGGAGCAAACGGCCGGGGTGAGGCTCGCAAACGAGACCGCTAGTCCAGAGCTCGCCGTAGCGGAGAGGGAGACGGGTGCAGCGCTGAAAGGGACCGTCGGTAAGGCGGCGAAGGTGATCGTCTGAGCAGCGGGATTGACGGTAAAGCTTTGGGTTACGGGAGGGGCGGCGGCAAAGTTGCCGTTCCCGTTTTGGCTTGCTTGGACCGAACAGATTCCGCCACCGGTGATGGCGAGAGTAGTACCCGTGGCGGTGCAGACGGCCGGCGTCGAGGTGGCGAAGGAGATCGGGAGGCCCGAGGAGGAGGTGGCGGAGAGGACGACGGGCGAGACCCCGAAGGTGAGGTTAAATAGCGGGCCAAACGTGATCGTTTGGGTACCTTGGCTGATGGAGAACTGCTGGGTGACGGGGAGGGCCGCGAGGTAGTTGGCGTTACCCGGCTGGTTGGCCTGAACGGTGCAGTTGTTGTTAACGGCGAGAAGCGTCAAAGTATTGCCGGATACGGAGCAGACCAACGGCGTCAAGGACGAGAACGAGACGGATAAGCCGGAAGTGGCGGAAGCGGAAAGGGCGACGGTGCCTACCGAAATGGAGAGACTGGGAATCGCTCCGAAGGTAATCGTTTGAGCGGCGGGTGTGATCGTAAAGGTCTGCAGGACGGGTGCGGCGGCGGTGTAGTTGGCATTGCCCGGCTGGAAGGCCCGGAGCGTACACGGGCCGGCGTTGACGAGCGTGGCGTCGAAGCCAAGGACAGTGCAGGTTTGGGGTGTATCAGAGGCGAAGTAGACAGGCAGGTTAGAATCGCTGGAGGCAAAGAGGCGGACGGTGCCGAGGCTGAGCGTCTGGGAGCCCACCGGAGTGAACGTGACGGTTTGGCTGGCGGGGGCAATGGTAAACGCTTGGGTAACGTCGAGCGCCGCGGAGTAGACGGTGTTGCCGGATTGGCTGGCGCGGACACTGCACTGACCGGCGGCAAGGATGACCACCGTGGTACCGCTG
>JBKJLJ010000162.1:0-7719 GCA_046597015.1 Bryobacteraceae bacterium | reverse complement strand
CAAGATTCCGGGGCGCTTCGATTTCGTCCACCACATGGCGATCGATTCGAAAGGTGCAATCTACGCGGCGGAGATCAAGAACTGGCGGGTGCAGAAGTTCGCTTGGCAAAACTAGGCGCGGGGTCGGATCGCTGGCATGGAGGCAGATTCGTCGGATGCCACAGCGCGACTGGAAGGGAGTCCGCGGTTCGCGACTGCGCGGTAGTTGACGGAGGTAGAGACGCTGGCGGGTCCTCCGGCTCCGTTAATTGAAGAGGAATGCCGCGCTTCACGGCTGTTTTCGGTTGGATGTGGTTTCCGCCTCGTCGTGGCCCTCCTCTCTTCGACCCCTGATGCGGAATTTTTAAATTGGTGCGAACTTCCGACCCCCGTATGGCGTTTGAGGGGGCATGCAGCGGAAACCGCCGGCCCATCTAAGGCTTTTCCGCCCGTTAACTAAGAATTTCCGCTGATGGTACCGCGCTGCGGGTACCGGTACCGTGGATTTAGGCAACTACTGTTGGTCGAAGGAGAATATGAGAAAGACCCGGTCCCATCAAAGTGGCTATATTCTGCTGAGCGTGTCCATCGCATCGATCGTATTACTTGGTTCCGTTGGCCTTGCGGTTGATTTGGGAAGAATGTATATCGCCAAAGGTGAATCGCAGACGTTTGCCGACTCTGCCGCGTTGGCGGCGGTATTGGAGTTGGACGCGACCACAGCGGGATTTGACCGTGCGAGAATCGCCGTGACCGACAATCCCAATCGGAACGCGTTTGGAACGACTCCGTTTACAGGAACGACGGTCGAGTTCGCGACTGCCTCCACCGGGCCATGGTTGGCGAATCCGGGTAGCGCGGCAGGGTATGCGTTTGCACGCGTTAACGCCACCGTAACGGTCCCCCTCTATTTTCTCTCGCTGGCAGTCAATAAGACACAGTCGAATGTTGTCGCAGTGGCGGTTGCTGGCCAAGTGGCCAAAACAGCCTTCTCCGAAGGGCTATTCCCATTCTCTCCCTACGCCCATCAACCAACCAACGCACCCGATTTCGGCCTCATTACGGGCAAACAGTACACCCTTCGGTGGCCGGCAAATCCCAAAATTGGGAGTGGGAACGGGGCGAACGTTTGTGACGGGGATAACAAACAGAGTATCCTCAATGTGGCCCAGGCTGCTGGTGGCTCTGAGCGTGGCTACATTGAAGATACAAGTGCCAGCGTCATCGAATCAACGATTGTGGATGACTACCAGTCTATCTTCAGAAATGTAGGCGATCTTGTAGCTATGACGGGCGGCGCAAAGCAGAGCCAACTTTCCAGCTTGTACCAACGAATCAATCAGGATTCCGATGTTACTTCCACTACCTATGCAAACTATACCGGTAACGGCCGCCGTATTATCGCCGCACCGATCAACGATGGAGGAACCCCGCTCGGGTCTAATAACCGGATTGTTTCGATCGGCGCTTTCATGTTGGTTCCTACCGGGCAATATGGCAACGGCGGAGGACAAGCTTGGTGCGCTGAGTATATCGGTTGCTGGCTACAGGGAAGTTCGCGCCGATGCGCGGTTGGGGGTGGGTCTAACGCCGCCGGTGCGTATGTGGCGAGGTTGATTCTATGAGACGTCACGTTGCTCCATCCCGTCGGCGACGCCAGAGCGGTAACGCGCTGATTGAATTTGCACTTGCGTTCGGATTTCTGTTTCCACTTCTGACTGGCACCTTCCAGTTTGGCTACGCCTTCTTCCTTTATAACCAGTTGCAGACCGCGGTCCGGCAAGGCGCACGCTTTGCCGCATTTAAAACTTACGATTCCTCTTCGACGACACCTTCGACGGCCTTTCTTAACTCGGTGCAAAACGCCGTGGTTTACGGAAATCCAGCCGGCGGGAGTGTTCCGGTGGTTAAATCTCTCACGACCAGCAATGTCAATTTGAGTGTGACGTTCGCCAATGGTATTCCCAAAATGATGACGGTGTCTATCCAAAATTATACATTAGACGCCCTTTTGAGGACCTTCACTTTGAATCGGCCCTCCGCGAGTTTCTCCTATGTGGGGGTCTATGCGCCCTAGACTTTCATCGAGACGAACTCAGCAAAAAGGAGCCGTAATGGTGGAGGCCGGTTTAACCCTGGTGGCCTTCGTGTCGTTGTTCCTGGGCGCGATTGACATCGCCCAGATTATGTTGATTCATCAATCTATCGTTGAACGGGTTCGATTTGCCGCTCGAAGAGCGGCGGTAAGCTGTTGCGATTCGACCGCGGTCCAGAACCTGGTCCTCTACGGTAGTTCGACAAATCCCGGGCAAACCGCCGGTTACTGGGGGCTGACAGCGGCCAATGTGGATGTGGTGTTCGCTGGGCAGAATACACCCAATCAACGGGTTACCATCCGCGTTTCCGGACTTGCCTATAAGGCTCATACTCCTATGATGGCCGGAACGTTTAGCAATATTCCGGTGCAAGTGACCATTCCGCTCGAAACTCCGTAAGTAACACCGCGATTCGACTGCCGACTGTCCCATCCCTCTGCGGAGCCTTCGCGGAGATGTGGCGGGGCAAAGGCTGCTTTGGACGATCGAAGTCGCTTGCCCTCTTGTTCGCGGGCGCCCAGAGCAATTGGTGAACGTCTCGGCTAGATTGTCACCGGACGTAAACCAGGGGGGACTGGCAGGCTGGCCGTGGGCAAGGACGAGCATGGTTGGGATTTCCACTGGGGTAAGTACTCACCTCATGGCCAGGCGCTCCGATTCAGTCTTGGCGCGACGTTAAGATTGATCCGCCCGGCAACGATTGAACCGCGGCGCGCGCCTTTGTTTCCGATAGGCATGAGAGTTCGCGGGTGGTGAAGTGCGACGAAGATGGCGAATTCCTGATGCGGATGGGCGGGCTTACAGCGGCAAAGACCGCATGATGTCTATCTGCGAGGGGTATACCGGAAAGATTTCCGGGCGGTTCACTTTCGTGCCGCCGCTGGCGAACGATTCGAAGGCGGCGATCTAGACGGCGGAGAGCAGGAACTGGCGGGTGCAGAAGTTCGCTTGGCAGAACCAGGCGCGAAGTAGTATTGTGGCGGGCATGGATCGACGCAATTTTCTTCAACAGACGGCCGGTTTGACCTTGAGCAGCCTGGCCGCCGCGGGGGCGGCGCCGGGGAAGGTGCGGACCGGGATGCTCGGGACCGGGCACAGCCACTTCAGCGGCAAGTTGAAGGCGATGATGGAATCGCCGCACTTTGAGATTGCGGGGGTAGTGGCCGAGTCCGCCGAAGCGAAGGCGAAGCTGGAGAAAAGCCCGGCCTATGCGGGCCTGCGCTGGATGAGCGAGGCCGAGATGCTGGGGGATGCTTCAATCCAGTTGATTGTGGTGGAGTGCCGGGCGTGGGAGGCGCTGCCGTGGGGCAAGAAGGTGATTGCGGCGGGCAAGCATCTGCATTTGGAGAAGCCTCCGGGGAATGAGTACAAGCCTTTTAGGGAGCTCGTGGAGGAGGCTCGGCGGAAGAATTTGCGGTTGCAGACGGGCTACCTGTGGCGTTGGCATGAGGGGCTGAACGCGGCGATAGAGGCGGCGAAGAAAGGCTGGCTGGGCGAGGTGTTCATGGTGCGGGGGACGATGAGCTCTGACCGCGGACCGGACGAGCGGGCGATTGAAGCGCACTACAAGGGCGGCGGGTTGTTTGAGTTGAGCGGTCACGTGATCGACCGGGTAATTGAGATTCTGGGGCGGCCGAAGGCGGTGAAGAGTTGGCTGCGGCATGACACGAGCACGCCGGATCAGCTGGCCGATAACAACATGGCGGTGTTCGAGTACGACCGGGCGTTGGCGGTGGTGACGCAGGCGGCGAAGATGGCGGGGTCAGGAGATCACCGATCGTTCGAGGTGTTGGGTACGGACGGGAGTTTCGTAGTTCATCCGGAGCGGAATCCGCCGACGATGCGCGTGCATATGCGGAAGGCCCAAGGACCGTATAAAGCGGGTTGGCAGGACATTACGCTGCCGCCGCAGCCGCGGTTTGTGGCGGACTTTGCGGAGCTGGGGCGGAGTATTCAGAGCGGGCAGCCGCTGCGGCATTCCTACGATCACGAACTGTTGTTGCAAGAGACGCTACTGCGGGCCTCCGGAGAAATGGCATGAGTGAACTGACGAGACGAACGGCGATGGCGGCATCGATGGCAGCGAGCTTAGTGAGGGGAACGGCTCAGAATTCGGCGCTCCGGGTGGGGGTGTTGGGGACCGGGAACCGGGGCACGTTTGTGGCAACGATGATGGCAAAACACACGCCGGCCAAGGTGGTGGCGGTGTGCGACCTTTTTCCGGACAAGATGGAGGCCGCCAAGAAGTCGCTGGGGGAGCCGGATGCGCGGATGTACACGGACTTCCAGAAGATGCTCGAGAGCGACATTGACGCGATTCTGATTGCGACACCGGTGTTTCTGCACGCGGACCACTTCGAAGCGGCGCTGCAGGCGGGGAAGCATATCTACATTGAGAAGCCGGCGTCGATGGACGTGGCGGGATGTAAGCGGATTATGAAGGCGGCGGACGCGGCGGATCGAAAGTTGAACATCACGTTCGGCTTCCAGCGGCGGTACTCCGAACTTTACCTGAAGGCAAAGAAGTTGGCCGATTCCGGGGCGGTGGGGCCGATTCATTTGGGATTTGCGCGGTTTATCAAAAGCGACGGGGTGGTGGCGGCGGGGCCAGCGCCGACGCCGCCGCAGAGTGAGCGGGACAAGATTGTGAAGTGGGGCGAATGGAAGAATTTATCGGGCGATTTGATCGTGGAGAACAATGTCCACTCGATTGATGTTTTGAACTGGTTTTTGGGGGGAAGACCCGTGAGCGCGATTGGGTCGGGGGGTTCGACGACGCCGCGGAAGGGCGACATGCGGGACCACAATTTTGTGGCGTTTGAGTACCCGAAGGGGATTCAGGGGCAACTGTCGGGAATGACGCTGGCGCCGCCGGGATACCGGGATGTGGTAGAGCAGTTCTTTGGGGAGACTGGGATGATTGAGACGTCGGAGAAGCACTGGCGGCACTTGCGGGGCCCGGGCAAAGAGACGTCAGAGCTTTCGCCGAGGAACAATACAATTGACTCGGTGTCGGCATTTGTACAGCGGGTGACGACGGGCAAGCCAGAGAACGCGGGGGTGCGAGGGGCGGAGAGTACGCTAACGGCGATCCTGGGACGGATGGCGATGGACCTGCGGCGGGAGGTTACCTGGGACGAGATGATGAAGGGATAAACGCTGTGATAGTATCTCCGCATGTTTCTTCGCTTTGTGAGTGCTTTTCTTGTTTGCGCGCTGCTTACATGGAGTCAGAATGTAACCGCTACGATCGCTGGATCGGTGAAAGACGGTTCCGGTGCGGTGCTGCCCAACGCCGTTGTAAAGGCCACTAACACCGGGACGCAGGCTCAGTTTGAAGCCACGGCGAGTTCCGACGGGGCGTATGTGCTCCGGAACCTGCCTGTAGGCGTATACAAGATGCGGGTGGAGGTGAAGGGCTTTCAGCCGTGGGAGCTTCGGGACCTGCGTTTGCAGGTGAATGAGACAGCGCGGGTGGACGCCTCGATGAGCGTAGCGGGGACGACCGAGAGCGTGACGGTATCGAGTTCGGTGGTAAACGTGGATACGACGAGCGTGACGCTGAAGACGGTGGTGGACCAGAAACGGATTGAAGAGTTGCCGCTGAACGGCCGTAACGCGACGCAGTTGATGCGGCTGGTGGCGGGGGTGGTGGTGGACCAGCGGGCCGACGTGACTTCGGGGACGACGTACCCGGGGACGACGCCGGTATCGGTGAACGGTGGGCGGGCGAACGCTACCAACTACGTACTGGATGGGGCGCAGAATAATGACCCCTACTCGAACGCGCCGAACCCGTTTCCGAACCCGGACGCGCTGCAGGAGTTTAGCGTGCAGACCAACAACTTCAGCGCGGAGTTTGGGCGGCAGAGCGGAGGTCTGGTGAACGCCGTGACGAAGTCGGGGACCAACGCCTTCCATGGGAGCGCGTTTGAGTTTGTGCGGAATCAGGCGTTTAATGCGACGGGATTTTTTGGTCCGGCGGACCCGGCGACGGGGCGGCGGCGGCAGGACGGTTTGAAGCGGAACCAGTTTGGCGGAACGATTGGTGGGCCGGTGGTTTTGCCCAAGCTTTATAACGGGAAAGATAAGACGTTTTTCTTTGCTTCCTATCAGGCGACGTTGTTGCGGGTGATTCCGGCGGAGGTGCAGCGGATTGTGCCGACGACGCTGCAACGGAGCGGAAATTTCTCGCAGATTACGCGGGGGCTGCGGGATCCGCTGACCAACGCTCCGTTCCCGGGGAACGTGATCCCGGCCAACCGGATCAATCCGGTTAGCCGGTATATTCTGGACAACGCGCTGCCGGACGGGGGGGCATCAGGGCGGATTTCGACGATTGTTTCGTCCCCGAACAACGACCATCAGCTGATGCTGCGGGGCGATCACCAGTTCGGGAATGCGAACCGGTTGTCGGTTCGCTATTACAAGTCGTGGTCCGAGTCGACGGCATTTTTGAATCCGAAGAACGTACTGGAACAGACGAGCGGGGGGCAGTGGTTCAACAACTCGATTTCGATTACGGATACGCATACGATTTCGCCGACGCTCGTGAATCAGGCGTTGTTCAGCATCAATCGGACGGACGGGAAGTTCGTGCCGCCGCAGCCGGATAAGAGTTTGGCGAGTTTGGGATTGAAGTATTACAACGACCCGATTATCAAGTGGGATATCGACATTGCGGGTTACTTCCGGATTAACACCGGCGACACGAATGCGTTTCCGCGGACGGAGTATCAGTACCTGGACACGTTGCGCTGGACGAGGGGCAAGCATAATCTGACGTTTGGGGGCGAGTATGGCCGGGGATCGAATGACATCATCAACAACTTCCGGGCGAACGGGCAGTGGAGCTTCAATGGGTCGGCGCCGTTTACGTCGGATGGATTGGCGGACTTTATGTTGGGTTCGTTCAGTTCGCTGACGCAGGGGATTGGGGAGTATAAGGGGACGCGGTTCCAACGGATGGGTTTGTTTGTGCAGGATTCGTGGAAGGTGACTAAGCGGCTGACGCTGGACTTGGGCGCGCGGTGGGAGCCATTTTTCCCGTTCACCGATACGCTGGACAAAGTGGCGGTGTGGCGGCCGAATGAGCAGTCGACGCGATATCGGAACGCGCCGAGGGGGGTGATCTACGCGGGGGGTCCGAATGTAGGGCGCGGGACGGTGCCGACGTCTTGGGGCAATGTGGGGCCGCGGGTGGGATTTGCGTGGGATGTATTCGGGAACGGGAAGACGGCGGTGCGGGGCGCGTACGGGGTGTTCTTCGATTCGTTCAACAGCATTGCGACGAATTCGCAGGCGAATCAGGCTCCGTTTGGAACGGTGGTGACGGTTTTTGGTTCTAATGCGAATAGCTTCAGCGACCCATGGGCGGGGACGACAAACCCCTTCCCTGCCCCGCAGAACCCACCGGCGACGGCGATATTCCCGGCGTTTACATCGCAGTTTTTGAACGCGGCGGATTTCCGGAACCCTTATATTCAGTCCTGGAACTTGACGCTGGAGCGGGAGATTTGGGGGGGCTTTGTGACGCGGGCTTCGTATGCTGCTTCGAAGGGGACGAAGTTGATGGTGCTGCGGGAGTTGAACGCGGCCGTTTACGCGCCGGGGGCGACGACAGCGACGACGAACCAGCGGCGGC
>JBKJLJ010000792.1:0-2740 GCA_046597015.1 Bryobacteraceae bacterium | reverse complement strand
CGATGAATGGACCCATCGCGATGCGCGGCCAGAATACTCGAAAATATTCCCACAAGCGATGCCGCTTCGAGAGTCAAAAAGAGCGAGTAGCGCTTAGCTGAGAGCAGCACCGGCACGAGCCAGCACAGCACGCCCATGAACCAGTTCGTCGACTCCGTGAAGCCGTAAATCGTCTCGCTGCCGAACACGCCAACCACGCCGCTATTGCCCCGCAAAAACCCACTGAGCAACACCGTCGCGCCCATCGCTAACCCAGCGCACAGCCATACGCGGCTCAATCGTAAGGAGAACCCCTCCAACCAAGTCGCCAGGGCAAACGCGCTCACGACTCCGCTCAGAGCAAACAACACTCCCAACTTGGACGTGTATCCCGCCGCCAGCAATCCCACTGCAGCCATCCAAATGACCACGCCGGGCAGTTTCCACCAGATTGAGTTACGCGAAGTCATATTAGCCCCTACCTCCGAGGATATCGTGGAATAGGTGCCCGGTTTTCCGTTCTGCCACCCCTGCTGTACTCGCTACTCCCGCCGCGCTAGCCGCGAGTTTCTGTAACTCGGCTAACGTAACCTCGTTTTCGCCTCCCGGCCGCAAAAACCACTTTGCCACCCTCTCCAGCCAAGGTACGGGGCCGTCCCGCTCTGCGCGAACTGACTCCACTCCAGTCAGAATCTGCATCCGCATCGTGCCCCCGGCCGCCCCTTGGCTCACGGCATGTTCCCAGGCACTCGCTTCCGGAGGCAACAACAAAATACAAAATTGGTATCCTTCCGATTCCATTTTGGAAAGGAATCCTCCGAGTCCTCCGCCCCGCTCGGCAAAATTCGCTTCTCCGCTCCGGGCCAACACCTCAAGTGCTTCTTCTCGTTCCGTCGCATGACGCAACACACCGTCGGCCGCGAAACACCAATCATCCCCCAATAGCCCCCGCTCAATCGCAATCCGAGCCACCGCCGCCGTCGCGTCGTCGTGCTCACTCGTTACCAAATAGGCGCACCCTTTCCGCCGCTCGGCCACGCTACGCTCCGGCGTCCGCACCATCATCCGGTTCGTCCTCGCGTAGACCTTCCACAGGACCATGCGCAGCGGATCACCCGGCGCATATTGCCGCATCTCCACCCTATCGCCCCGCGGCTCGGCATAAACGTCCGAAATATCGTCCCCATCGGCCATCCCGGCCGGCGGCGGCATTTGCGCCAACATCCCGCGCTCCGGCAAAACCCGCAGACTCACCGTCTCCGTCCGCCGCCACGCGATCTCCGCCAACCCAAACAGATCTTTCACCGAAAACCGCCGCACCACCCGCTGCACGATGCACCGCCGCCCCGGCGAAGCAAACTCCACCAGCTCGCCGCCCTGCCGTTCCAAGGCGATTTTGGCCGCCGTCTCCCCACCCCCATCGTCCACCCACTGCCATTGCGCAACCGTAAACGGAATCCAGCGCGGATAGCGTAAGCGGAACCCTGTCGGCTGAGGAATCGTCGTCTCCAGGTCCAATAAACCAGGCGTAACGGCCCGCTTAGCTTTCAAAAAGAGATAAGCCGAGCCCAAAATGACACACAGCAAGAGCGACACAATCACCATCAGTCCCGCCAAGCCCGCCACGAGCATCACGAGGTCCAAATGCAGCACCCCCTGAAACCACACGGCCAGCGCAAACATCGCCGTAAACGCTACACCTGTGCGCGTCAAAGGAAACGCACCGTGAATGGGGCGCATCCACGGACGTAGGAAGCGGTGCCAAACTCTCACTACGCTCCGCCGAAATTTTGTCAGCCAACGCGCCATGTATTGATTCTGACGTATGATCAAAGCGTTCTGGTGCCGTAATTCATGAATGTTTCTCGACGCACGTTCCTTTCAAGCATTTTAGCGGCCAATCTGCCCGCCCCTCCCACTAAAAGAAGCGTTGTCCTGATGCTGGTCGACGACCTCGGCTGGCGCGACTTCGGCTGCACTGGGCATCCTTATCACGAAACGCCTCATATTGACGCGCTCGCCCGCGACGGCCTCCGCTTCACTCAAGCCTACGCCGCCTGTCCCGTCTGCTCCCCTTCCCGCGCCGCATTGCTCACCGGCAAGTATCCCGCACGACTCCAACTCACCGACTGGATCCCCGGGCGCAAGCAATGGCCTACCGCCAAAGTGCTAACCCCGGCCTTCGAGCAGCAGTTGCCGCTGGCCGAAACCACCATCGCCGAAATCTTGAAGGCGGCGGGGTACCGCACCGCCAGCATTGGCAAATGGCACCTTGGCGGCGACGGCTTCGGCCCCGAGCAACAGGGCTTCGATACGAACGTCGGAGGCACCGCCAAGGGTTCGCCCGCCAGCTATTTTGGCCCCTTTGACCTGCCTGGCCTCCAAGGCGGCTCGAAAGATGACCTGCTCACCGCAGCCCTCACAACCGAAGCCGAAAAGTTCCTCGACGCCGCCAAGGGCAGCCCGTTCTTTCTGTATTTTCCCCACTTTACAGTCCATACGCCCATCCAGGCCCCCGCCCCGCTCATCGAAAAGTACAAGCAGAAGATTGAATTCATGGGCCTTACCGGCAACGCGACCTACGCCGCCATGATGGAGACCCTCGACGACTCCGTCGGCCGCCTGCGCCGTAAACTCGTCGAGCTCGGCCGCGCCGGCGACACCGTCTTCCTGCTCACCGGCGACAACGGCGGCTTGCGCTTCGAAGGCAAATCCAAAGCGCCGATCACCGACAACGCCCCTGCGCGCAACGGCAAGGGTC
>JBKJLJ010000365.1:0-4184 GCA_046597015.1 Bryobacteraceae bacterium | reverse complement strand
ATCAGCGTAAATGTTCGCATCCCCGCAAACTCGTCACCCTTTCGTTGACGGTCCACCCCCACCGCCGCCCCGCCTAGCGCCGCCACCGCCAACCCCACCACTTTTTCCCAGCTATTGTCCATCGGCTTTCCAGTCTACATCCGCTATAGTGAAGTCATGAATCGTCCTGGCGCCATCACCATGCGCGGTAATCCCAAAGATCTCTCCGGCCCCGAACTCAAAGTCGGCGACCAAGCCCCCGAGTTCTCTGCCGTCGACTCCGCCTCGAAGCCCATCACCCTGGCCGACACCGCCGGCAGCGTGCGTATTTTCTCCGTCGTCCCCTCCCTCGATACCCCGGTCTGCGACATGCAAACCAAACGGTTCAACGACGAAGCCGCCGCCCTTCCCAACATCAAGTTCTACACCATCTCCATGGACCTCCCCTTCGCGATGAAGCGCTGGTGCGGTGCCATGGGCGTCGACAACATGGCCATGATCTCCGATCACCGCAACGCCTCCTTCGGCGAAGCGTATGGCACCCTCATCCCCGATCTCCGCATCGAGTGCCGCGCCATCTTCGTCGTCGATCAGGACAACACCATCCGCCACGCCGAATACGTCCGCGAAGTCGCCGAACACCCCAACTACGACGCCACCCTCGCCGCCGCCAAAGCCCTCACGGCGAATTAAAATATTCCAAGAACGGGGATCGATACTTCTAATGCTGGAAGATTGCTCCCCGGTCGAAGTTCATCCCGACTGGTAAGCCGTTCCATTATTTGATAGATTGTCGGCTAACCGCTTTGTTGTGAGGATGGCCTTCCAATTGCTGACAACCCTCACGGCGTAGTGTCTCCTGCGTTTTGGATACCCAGCTGTGAACGAACTAAAACGACAACTCATCGGCGCGCTGATCGTCATCTTGACGGTCGCCGTAGTCGTTGCCGCCGCCATCAACTTTCAGCAGCAGAATCGGTACGAACTCCCCGAAGACGGCGTCACGTGGGTCGATCGGTCTACCCCCCTCCATCCCAAAGCCGTCATCGCTCTCCATGTCGCCCCCGGCAGCCCCGGCGATAAATTCGGCATCCGCGAAGGCGATGTCCTCCGCCGCATTGGCACCCTGCCCGTTGAAGGCGCGATTGATGTTCCCCAGATCCTCGTCGGCTCCGGCGCCTGGAAAAAGCTCGACTATTTCGTAGAACGCGTCGTCACCCGCCAAGGCGTCACCGTCGCGCTGGAGACGAAACTCGCCCTCGTTGTCTCAGCTCGCACCGCCGGCAACGCCGTGCTTTATCAGTACGCCGTCGGTGCCGCCTATCTCTTCATCGGCCTCTTCGTCTTCTTCCGCCGCGGCTCGGCCCATCGTGCCGTTCACTTCTATCTCCTCTGTCTCGCCAGCTTCGTCCTGAATACCTTCCATTACACCGGCAAACTCAATAACTTCGACAAAGTAATTTATTACTGCAACGTCTTCGCCGGCCTCTTCCTCCCCACTCTTTTCCTCCATTTCTCTGTCGCCTTCCCGGAACCCGCCCGCTTCTTCCGCGCCCGCTGGGTCCGCGTGGCCCTCTATGCCCCCGCCACGTTGCTCAGCGTCGTGTGGGTCTTGATCACCTCTTCCACCCTTCGCCTCGACGTCTCGCTCATCGAGCTCCGCTGGATGATGGACCGCGTTTGGCTCCTCTTCGTCGTCTCCGGCCAAATCGGCGGGGCCATTGTCCTCGCCCTCCGCTACCCCCGCGCCGAAGATCCCATCGTCCGCCAGCAACTCAAATGGCTCCGCAACGGCGCCCTCCTGGGCGTCCTCCCCTTCACGTTCCTTTACGCCCTCCCCTTCGCCATCGGTGCCGTCCCCTCTCCGCGCATGGAAATGGCCGTGCTCGCCCTCATCCTCGTCCCCATCACCTGGGCCTACGCCATCTTCCGCTATCGCCTCATGGACGTCGACGTCATCTTCCAACAAGGCTACGTCTATACCCTCGCCACCCTCGGCGTCCTCGCCGTCTTCTACGGCCTCCTCGTCTCTATCACCGCGGGCCGCCCCTCCGGTCCCAACAATGTCCCTGGATCCGAAAACTCCTCCGGCCGGTTCGACGATCTCTCCCCCGTCGCCCTCGTCGTTCTCATCCTCGTCGCGGCTTTCGTCTTCCAACCCATTCGCAACTGGCTCCAGGAAATCCTGGACCGCTACGTCTTCTATCGGGATCGCTACGACTACCGCCGCACCCTCATCGAATTCGCCCGCGAACTCAGCGCCGAAACCGACCTCAACCGCATGTTGAGCTCCGTCTCGGACCGCCTCCTCCGCACCCTGTCCATCCAGCACCTCGCCTTTTTCCTTTCTGACGAAAAGCAGGCCGAAACCTTCCGCATGTACATGACCGCCGGCCTCACCCGCCCCGTACCCGATGTCATGGACCTCACGTTTCTCTCTTCGGAGATGGCTCGGGAAACCCCCTATCTCTTCTTTGAACGGACCCGGAATTTCATCGACGTGCTCGCCCGGGAATGGCCCGCCAGCGTCAAGCACACCATCTCCGACCTCGGCCTCACGTACTACATCCCCTGCACCTCCCGTGGTCGCGTTATCGCCTGGCTCGGCGTCTCCCGCACCGATAAAGGTGACTTCCTCTCCTCCGACGACGTCGAACTCCTCGTCACCCTTGGCGGCTACGTCGGCATCGCCGTCGAAAACGCCCGCCTCTACCGCTCCCTCGAACGCAAGGCCGAAGAGGTCGAACGCCTCAAGGAATTCAGCGAAAACATCGTCGAATCCATCAACGTCGGCATCCTCGCCGTCGATCTCGATGACCGCGTCGAAAGCTGGAACAGCCAGATGGAACACCTCACCGGCATTCGCCGCCAGGACGCCATCGAACGCCTCCTCCGCGAACTCCTCCCCACCGCCATGAGCGACGAACTCATCCGTTCCCGGGGCGAACAGGGCATCCATCACATGTATAAAGCGGCCCTCACCGACCGCATCGTCAACATCGCCGTCGCCCCGCTCATCTCCAAGGAGCAGGAGCAAATCGGCCGCCTCATCATTTTCGACGACATCACCGAACGCTCCGAACTCGAAACCCGCCTCGTCCAGGCTGATAAGCTCAGCTCCATCGGCCTCCTCGCCGCCGGCGTCGCCCACGAAGTCAACACCCCCCTCGCGGTCATCTCGACTTACGCCCAAATGCTCGCCAAGCAAGTCAACGGCGACGAAGCCAAGTCCCGCATGTTAGAAAAAATCGCGAAGCAAACTTTCCGCGCTAGCGAAATCGTCAACAGCTTACTGAACTTTTCGCGTACCGGCTCCACCGAATTTGAAGACGTCGACCTCAACCGAGTCCTCCGCGAAACCCTCTCCCTCATCGAACCGCAGCTTCAAAAAACCCAGGTTCGCGTCCTCCATAACTTCGAGCCGAACCTCCGCACCATCCGTGGCAATAGCAGCAAGCTCCAGCAGGTCTTCCTCAATCTCTTCCTCAACGCCCGTGACGCCATGGAGTCCGGTGGCGTCCTCGAAGTCAAAACCACCGCCGACGCCGGTGCCATACGCGTCGACGTCCTCGATTCGGGGCAGGGCATCTCCCCCGACCTCCTCGGCCGCATCTACGACCCCTTCTTCACCACCAAAGGTGCCCAAAAGGGCACCGGCCTCGGCCTGTCCATCACATACGGTATCGTGAAAGAGCACGGCGGCTCCATCGTCGCCGATTCCACCCCCGGTCAAGGCACCTGCTTTACTCTCGCCTTCCCCCTCGTGCCGAAAACTGTTGAGGAACCGCTAAATGCCCTCCGCCCCTAAGGGCCGTATTTTAATCATCGACGACGAAGAAGACATCCGCGAATCTCTAGAAACGCTCCTCTCCCTCGAAGGCTACTCCGTCGAACTCGCCCCCCTTGCCAACGCAGGCCTCCGCCGCATGGAAGAATCGACTTACGACCTCGTCCTGCTCGACCTCATGATGCCCGATAAGTCGGGCATCGAAGTCCTAGCCGAAGTCCGTCAACGCGATCGCTCCACGCCCATCTTCCTCATCACCGCCTACGGCTCCATCGACGTAGCCGTCCGCGCTCTCAAGTCCGGTGCCAACGATTATTTCTCCAAACCCTGGGACAACGAAAAACTCCTCATCGAAATCGACCGCCAGATCGCCAAGGGCCACCTCGAACGCGAAAACGTCGAGCTCAAACGCGCCCTC
>JBKJLJ010000922.1:0-5402 GCA_046597015.1 Bryobacteraceae bacterium | reverse complement strand
CGATTGCAACGGAGCTTTTGGAGCGATGGTTTTTGTCGATCCAGAGTCGAGCGAAGGGCTATGGCTCCAAACCCTCCTATCTCACGACATCACGCTCGTGCCCGACGCCTGCCTTGCCTCATCCGTCATGGAACTCCGCACCTTAGTCGAACAGCCCTTCGCCGGAATGGAGATTGGCGCGCTCATCCGCCATTGTGTGCATGCCTTGAGTCCGGGACCACCACCGATGCACCGCCTGGACCCGCGAATCACCACCGTGTTGAACCGGATTCAGGACTCCGACGACTTACGCGTCTCCTTGAGCACGGCGGCGCAGCTGGCATTTCTTTCCCCCAGCCGTTTCGCCCATCTGTTCAAAGAGCAGGTGGGCCTTCCGTTTAGCCGCTATATGCTCTGGCGCAAGTTGACCCGCGCCATGCTGGCCATCGGCTCCGAGCGCACGATTGCGGACGCCGCACATGCCGCCGACTTCGCCGATGCGGCGCACCTGACGCGGACGTTCTATCAAATGGTCGGAATGGCTCCCTCGGTCTTGATGCGCGGCGCTTTTGCAAAAATCCCCTCTCCGTTCAGCGCGTCGGCTTAGCCGATTCATCCATCGCAAATAGCCGCTCCGTTCAATACCCGGCCGGGCCTTCGATGAGAAACTCATTTTGTTGACAGCAAGTCAACGAAATCGAAAGGAGAAAAAACCATGTCTGACGCAACGCAATGTTCCTGCAAATCCTGCCCGGGCGCAGTTTGCCAATGTGGATGCCAAAGCCCCAAAGCAGAAACCGGGAAAACCGGCTGCCCATGCGGCGATGCCTGTAAGTGCGGTCCCGCCTGCACCTGCAAGTGCTCGTGAGCCATCGCGACCGTGCCGCGTATTGCACCCTTCAGCCTGGCCCAACCGCCGGACCGGGCCCAATACGCGGCGTCATCTTGCAACCAGAAAACTGCCCGGCGCCCCTCGCGGTTGCGCATGCCAAGGGCACAGGCAAGTCCAAGCTCGGGAAGAAGTGAAAAGGAAACGATCAACATGGGATACCTAATTGGAAGCCTGCTCTCGGTAGTTGTGTCTGTGTTTGCAAGGTCAGCTGGATTGGATCGCGATCGCGCTTTCTACCCCACTTTGGTGATCGTAGTGGCCCACTACTACGACCTATTCGCAATTATGGGCGGCACAACCCATGCGCTTATCATCGAATCGATCATCATGACCCTCTTCGTGATTGTTGCCGTCGTTGGGTTCAAGCGCAATCTCTGGATGGTCGTCGCCGCGCTAGTTGGCCATGGCGTACTGGATTTCTTCCACACCGGCATCGTGACCAATGCTGGGGTGCCGGAATGGTGGCCCTCCTTCTGCATGTCGTTCGACGTTGGCGCCGGGGTGTGTCTTGCCTGGCTGCTCATGAGCGCTAGAATTACTGCCCGCGTCAACGGAAATCCTAAATTGGCTGCGTCGGCGCAGCTTGCTCCGTTACGCGTACCGCAGCGCTGACCTTTTGAAGTAAGAACAAAGGAACTCCGAATTGATGAACTCGTTAGATCTCAAGATTCCACCTGTGGCAGTCGTGCTGTGCACGGCATCGCTCATGTGGCTAGTCGCGCGATACTTCCCCGCGGCAGAGGTTCAACTCCCCTCCCGCGCTTTCCTAGCCATCCCCTGTGCCGCCCTCGGCGGCTTCACGAGCGCCCTGGGGGTAATTGCCTTCAAGCGAGCACGCACAACCGTCAACCCCACAAAACCTGGAGCAACATCGTCCTTGGTGCACTCCGGTATTTATTCGCTGACGAGAAACCCCATGTACTTGGGCTTCCTCCTGATCCTCTGCGGTTGGGCGATCGTCCTCGGCAACGTGGTGGTCTTTCCTTTCCTGCCGGTATTCGTTGTTTACGTGAATCGCTTTCAAATTCAGCCGGAAGAGCGAGCGCTCACCGAAACCTTTGGAGCGGTGTTCACTGGATACACTGCGCGCGTGCGCCGTTGGATTTAAGAAGGCTTGAAAGAAAGTGTACCCACCGATTCTCACCGAAAATTGATCAGTAAGGCAGCATTGGCGTTGAAAGGCAGGGCGAAGCGAGCCGTCCCACCTGGATCCAACAGGAATTGAGAACCGATATACCCAGTTTTTTGTCTTTCAGTCGGACCGCGCGGCCGCGCTAGCCCAGTCCTCTCTACGCACTGAAAGCCGGGCTCGTGGTACTGAGGAAAACGGGCCGCTCTATTGAGGATGAGTGGCATGCGGGGCGAAGACCTTGGACGCCAGTTGAATTCGGTGCGCTTCTACCATTTCATATTGACTCTGGGCTCGGGCTACCAACTGGCTAAAATCCTCATGGCCCACCCGGGCATCCTGATTTCGGATCGTCGCTAACGCATTCCACAGTGCAGCCTTGCCGAGGATGCCCAGCGATAGGGTTTCGAGGGACTCAAACGTTCCCAGCCCGACTTCTTCATCGTCTTGCAGCTTCACCCGGCTTAGCTTTTCGGCCATCCATCCTACGGCGGACTTTAAATCCATGCCGCCTTTGCCGACGCGCTCAATGATGCGCATCAGGACCTGCTGATCGTCTCGTATCTCCACGAGCAGCGCGTCGGCAAAGCTGCCGAGAGGCTGACTGGAGAAGCGATCTCGCATCGACTCCAGTAACTCAATGGCAAAACTCGACCCGGCCAAATGGTCGTCGAGATAAGTCGCAAGTGGCTCAGTCATAACATCCTCATTTGAAAAGATAGATCCGACCATGAGCGTGTTACGGTCGAGTTCAGGGTCGTCTTGCTAGTCATCACTCCGTTCTCCCACCGTCCACGACCATCCTCGAAGTCGCCCATGGCCCGCGCACCAGCTTGGGTGACCATCGTGAAGTCGCTGCCCAACCGGGCGGCGGAGAGACAAGCGGCGGGCCGCCGGCGCAGAATTCGGACTGGTCCTGGCAGGCGACGGCCGCGTATCTTCGTTAGTTGCGAATACCAGGGTGCGAATGGGGGGCTGGAGCCTTATCAGATTGGATTGAACCTGTAGACGGAGCGGGGTCCGGTGGCTAAGGCACCGGCCGCGACATCTCAGGGGTTGGCCGAGGCCGGGGTCCAGATCATCGAAGTCCAGTGCCGCTCGCGGCACGGACATGTATACATGAAAGCTAAACGGCGATGGCACGGCACTGCAATTCTGCGCGATTTGGTGTGGCGACGGCGACGACTGGTTCTACTCTTGGCGCAATACTCTGGTACGGGGATTCGCGCTCCCTAGGCTTTCCGATCACGGGCGGCAGTTTCCAAAGTACCCCGGCCGATGGTGTCGTCGGACGTCTCGCGGCAGACGTAGCGGCGCAGCCAAGGCACGAGGTTTACGAATTCGAACAAAGCCAATTCCAGTAACGCCGCCTCCCAACCGCATCGCCCCACGCAGCGAATTGTCCCCCGTATCCCCTCATAGATACGAACGATACATCATCTCCCACGCACCCCCCAAAATAAACGCTAGGACGAAAATAGCGACCCACACCCAGTAGCGACGCTCCATTATTCGATCGCCGCGGCCCTCCTCCAGGAACCGCACCTCCATCGATGAATTAGCTGATCCTGCCGTCAGAATGTACGCGATCTTGTAGACCGCATCTCGAGCAGCGATCGAATCCTGGAATCGCCACAATTCCACGTGCCGGCCATCACGGGTCTCGACACAACACCGGTGATCATCTTCAATTACACTGTCTTCGGAAATTGTGATGTTGTGCCAGACGAAGCAAAACGCAATCTCCTCCCGAACGATCGTTTCACTGAAACCCACCGGCACAGGCCCATACCGAAGCGCAATACGCTTCGGCGTGACCACAACAGAATAAGAATCGAGCAGGGCGGCCAGTGTGAGGTAGACCCCTAGAAAATACGCAGGAACGATCACGTGACTTGCCACACCTGGGTTAAAGGGAGCCGTTAGTGATGTGTGAGCCACCCATCCGAAAAAGGCGCACAAGGCTATCAGAATGGCGGAAATCCACCAAGGCTGGCATCGCTCGGTCATTCGCCATTCGGACATGCGGTTAATTGTATTCGACTTCCATCCTCCCCGTTTCTCTCCCCGGACGGGGGGTAAGCTTTTTGTGTAAACGATTGTAGTTTTATCGATGGTAGACGACCCGGATTGGAGAGGCCAAGCCAAGGCACGCGGTTTTCGAATTGGAATGTACCCGTTTCATGTAACCCAACAATAAATACATAAGCGTTACCACTACCAACGGCTCAGTGATCGTGGCCGCACGTTCCGTTCCTGAACCAAGTCAGTTAGCCCCTGCGCTGAAGGCCCTGCTTTCCGGGGTCTACCGGCAGAGAACCCGCTCTCGAGGGCGAGGTCGCCCTTGACGTGCTCCCACGGGATGAGCGGCTTGGCCGGCACCCAATCGTTCGTGGAACTCGAAAACAATGCCGCCACTCACGTTCCCGGGATGCAGCAGGCGCTCGAGCATCGCGCTCAACGTAGCCACATAGTCCAGCAGCCTTTGTGGGGACGCGCGCAACAACACGCAATTCGGAACGCAATGGGCGAGTTCCCCCTAATGGATTGTAAAAGAGAGCTCGCGGTCACCCTCGACACCGGCCAGTGATGGCAGCGGAAAGGCGAATAAGAAATGCCGCTAAATGCCGGTAGAAGACGCTATCGCCGCCATTTGTTCGTAAAACTTGGCGACTCCTTCAACCGAGGCTTCCGCGGCGAGCCGGTTTGGCTCCTCATTCGCATCGTTGTAGCCTTCCATCTCACCGCGCCCAACATCTAAAACGGCAATCCCGTCGCGCCGCGATACAAAGAACAGATTCTTGTAGAAAATCGAGTACCTGACTTCGGGTTGGGGAATCAACCAGGCAATCTGGCCCCGGATCGGAACAATCGACTCATCCTTCCACAGCGCCCTCGCCCCGTAGCCCGTCGCATTAACAATCACCCTCTGGGGCAATGTGCTGAGTTCGGATGGGGAGTGAAAAGCAACCTTTTCGATCTTGCCGCCCTCGACCAGAAAGTCCGTAATCAATTGTCGCGAGTAGCTGGCAATATTGAATGTCAGCATCGAGTCCCTTCGTGCAAACCGCACTGGAAAGGGGTGGCTGCCGGTCGGCAAATCCCGGGGATGCTCGGTCAAATCGGTAACACGGGCATGATAGTCGGCAAAGGACAGGGCGTTGTCATCGCGCCGGAGGATCTCCTGAGGATTGGTAGGAGCCGTATCGGAAAGTAAGTAACGATCCGTCCATTCAATGGGATTGCCTGCCATCCCCAGGTAACTTTCGTAGGTATGGAATGACTTCCGGCACATCTTCTCCCACAGCGCCGGAAACCCGGGAGAGACTGCGTTCGCCAGAGCGACACGCGAGTCCGGTGACCACCCTCCCGTCGCCCGCGCGGACTGCACCTCGGGAGGCC
>JBKJLJ010000858.1:0-3657 GCA_046597015.1 Bryobacteraceae bacterium | reverse complement strand
CTGCTTTCACCGATGTGTAACGACCAGTTTCATCAGGGCTATTTTGCGGAACGAAGCCAAATTGGAGTGGTTAGAGATCTGCGGAAGGTGAGCGTCGGTGACC
This sequence comes from Bryobacteraceae bacterium, assembly GCA_046597015.1. Lineage (GTDB taxonomy): Bacteria > Acidobacteriota > Terriglobia > Bryobacterales > Bryobacteraceae. The sequence goes on along the minus strand of JBKJLJ010000858.1, from coordinate 3,554 downwards.
TGCGGGAGGTGCTCGTTTCGCTGCTGGCCGAGGGGCCGATCCGCGCCGCGATGAGCCGGCTCTCGGTAAGCTATCAGGTGGACGGGTCGCGGACCGCGGCGACGTTGATTGAGGGATTAGGGCAGTGATTCCGATCGGTATCACCGCTCGCAATGAGGCCCGCAACATTCTGGTTCTATTGGCATCGCTGCGCGAGTCGGTTCGCCGGGCAGAGGCCGCGCTGGGTCTGCGCTTTGAGCTGCACGTGATTCTCAACGACAACGAAGACCAGACGCCGGCGCTGCTGGCGGACGAAACGGGGCTGACGATTTGGCAGACGCGGGGCGGGTTGGTGGAGGCGCAACGGGCGCTGGTGCAGGCTCGTCCCGCGGCCCCGTGGATCGTGTTTACCGACGCGGATATTCTGATTCATCCCGAGACGATCACCGAGCTGGCGGCGGCGATGGAGCGGCATCCGGAGCTGGAAATCGCCTACGCCGAGAAGTACCCGTTGCCTCCGCTGCGGCGGACCTGGTTAGCGCAGGCGCTTTACTATTTCAACTTGCGAGAGGGGTACCAGACGAAGCGGTTGTACTGCAATGGGCAGTGCTTTGCGATTCGGCGCTGGCATATTCCGACCGTCGCGGAGTTGCGGTGGGACCCGGCGGCGGACAACCCGTTTCTGAACCTTGCCGCCGGGATTCGAGGTGATGACATCTACCTGTCGTTGGGCCGGGCGCCGGAGGCGCTGTTCTGTACGCCGGCGGGGATTCAGTATCGGCCGCCGGAGACGCTGCGGGGCATGTTTCGCAAGTATCAGCGGATGCGGCTTGAGCTCGAACGGCTTGCGCACTACTTCCCTCGCGAAAAGCCGAAGGGCCGCCGGCTCGACCGCAGCCGGCTGCGGCGGGCCCCGGCGAAGGAACAAGTGTTCTATAGCATTTTCCAGGGGGCGCTGCTGCTTTGCAAGCTCGCCTACCGAGGGCAACAGTTTTACTACGGTCACTTTACAAAGCGGCCGTGTCCCACTTGGCAACCGGTTACGGAGACGAAGGAGCCACTCGGGTGATCGTCTATCAACATGCTGGCTTGGAGGGCCTTGAAGTGTGGCACGGGCTGGCACGGCACACGACGCTTTATCAACTGCGGGACGACCGAGCGGCGTATTTTGCGGGCCTGGCGGAGTTCCTTCGACGCTTGCAGGCGGGTTGTGCCGAGACGGAGACCGGCGAATCACTGAGCCGCGCGGCCGAGTTCGAGCGGCTGCTGATCGGCGGTGGGGAGGCGGCGGCGCTAGCGTTTCCGCACACTTTGCTCTCGGCTGATCCGTTCTGTGCGCGCCGGGGGGCAGAGGCGATTTGGGCCGAATTGGGCTGGCGGAGACCGTTGGCGATTGACCTGGGACAGACGCAGATGAAGGTGATGAGCTTGACGGAAAACCGAGCCTGGCCACGGCAGCTTCCCTATGGCCGGGCGGCGCTGCCGGAGGCCGAGGGGCGGGACCGGCTACGGGCTTTTGTCGGCGGGGCTCTGGCTGGCGCCGGCGAGTACGACGGGGTCGTGCTGGGGCTACCGAACCGAATTACGGCCGAAGGCGAGGCGGAGTCGTCGACGTATCCGGGCTTGTATGGTCTGGTGGAGTCGCTGTTCGGTTCGCTGTTTCCGAACGTCCCCTGGGTCGTGGTGAACGACGCGGTATTGATGGCGCGGGGTTACCCCCCGGAGTCCGCCGTGAAGACGCTGGTGCTGACGATGGGCTTCGGGGTGGGGGCGGCGTTATGGCACGCATAACCCTGGTGCTTTCGCCGCATCTGGACGACGCAGTGCTTTCCTGCGCGGGGTATATGGGGTGCCGGAAGTCGGTGATTGCTACGTTTTTCACGGTGGGCGACGCGAGCTATGAGGCACGGCGAGTTGAGGACCTCGAAGCGGCGAAGATAATTGGTGCGCAAGCGCGGCACTTGGGATTTAAAGACGCTCCGTTTCGATCGGTGCTCTATAGCAATTTCGTTGGGATTATTGGGGGCGGGTTTAGGCCGGTCCGGCGACTCGAAAAGGCGCTGGCGCGGCTTCTCGACGAGCTGGACCCGGAGTTGGTGCTGGCTCCGCTCGGGGTTGGGAACCACGTCGACCATCGGCTGCTTCGTTACGCCGCGACAAAGCTCGTGCGGCCGGAGCGGCTGCTTTACTACGAAGACCGGCCTTATGCCTTCGTGCGAGATCAACTCGACTTTACGATCGGCACGGCGCCGGCGCCGGATTGGGACAGCTATTTTGCTGCCCATTACGTCCGGACGTATTTGGCGGGCGCCCACCCCGACGCGGTGAAGAAGGCGTTTGCGGCTGCAAAACCTTTCCTGGGGGTGGAGCCGGTTCGGGAGTTTCCGGCCCCAAACTTGGCCGGCCTGCGGGTGTACAAAACCCAGCTCAACGACCTGTTTTCCTCCCCGGCCGCGATGGCGGCGTTATACGGCTCGCGGCCGGAGAGGTACTGGGCTAGAAGGCGAGCTTAAGCGCCAGTTGGACAACGCGCCAGCTTTCGCCGTTCTGGTTGGTGGTGGAGGAACTGGCCGTCGACAGGGACACGCAGCAAGCCTGCGCGAACACGTTCGAGTTGATGGCCGGGCTGCCGACAGAGGCATCGCGCGGGTTCCGGAAGTTTGCATGGTTCAGGGCGTTGAACATTTCTGTCCGGAAGGTCAGCCGAAAGCGCTCGTTGATTTGAAAACCCTTCGAGATGCCCAGGTCGACGTTCCAGTACGAAGGGCCTTGGAAGACGTTGCGACCGATGCCGAGTTCTCCGGGGGCGGGAACAGCGAATTGACTGGCGTCAGCGAAGAAGACCGGACCGATGACACCCGCCTTCTCCTGCAAACGGGCCTGGGGCAGGCTGGTTACGCCAGGGGCGAGGGCAGCGCGGCTCTGGGCCGTTCCGTTCGCCGTCAGGAAGCCGGAGCGAACCGTGAACGGCTCGCCGGACTGGAAGGTGTAGATCGTATTGACGCTCCACCCGCCGATGACCGCATTGACCACGCGATTCGCGTTCCGGAAGAGCATCTTGCCCTTGCCGACCGGCAGCTCATAGATGCCGCTGAGGTTGAGGACGTGGCGTTGGTCGAAGTCGCTTCGGCCGCGTTCGTTTTTGTAGTTGCGCCCATCGGCGGGGGTACGGGCATTGGTCGTGGTAAGTCCGCCGCCAGAGGTAGCCGCCACGGGGTCGGTCGATAGGTTGTCAATCGACTTTGACAGGGTGTAGCCGAGGTTGAAGAGCAGGCCGGCGGTGTCGAAGCGCTTGCGGAGGGTGGTCTGGAGGCCGTGATAGATGGAGTCCGCGCCGTTGTCGAGCAGGAGGATCTGCGCGAACTGTTGGTTGGGCCGCAGCTTGGCGGCGAGGGTCGTCTGCTCGATGCGGAAGGCCATGTTGCCAGCGGCATTCTGGGTGGGGCTGAGGTCGGTTAGCGAAGCCGTCGAGTTAGCGAACGCGCTATTGATGATCCCCTGCTGGATAAGGGGTACGCCGACCGCTCCGGCGCACGTGGTGCCATTGGCCAAGGTGCCGTCCGGACGGCAACCGC
>JBKJLJ010000772.1:0-11043 GCA_046597015.1 Bryobacteraceae bacterium | reverse complement strand
CCTCGCGACACCCTCCTCCGCCGCGCCGCCCTCGACCTCACCGGCCTCCCGCCCCTCCCCGGCGAGTTCGATGGCCTCTCCTACGAACAAGCCGTTGACCGTCTCCTCGAAAGCCCTCGCTATGCCGAACGCCTCACCGCCCGCTGGCTCGACGCCGCCCGCTACGCCGATTCCAACGGCTACCAAACCGACGGCGAACGCCAAATGTGGCGCTGGCGCGACTGGGTCCTCGATTCCTTCCGCGAAAACAAGCCCTTCGATCAGTTCGTCATCGAACAGGTCGCCGGCGACCTCCTCCCCAACGCCACCCTGAACCAGAAAATCGCCACTGGTTTCCAACGCAACCATCGCGGCAATGGCGAAGGCGGCATCGTCGCCGAAGAGTACTTGGCCGAATACGCGGCCGACCGCGTCGAAACCCTGTCGACCGTATTCCTCGGCTCCACCATCGGCTGCGCCCGCTGCCACAACCACAAGTACGACCCCTTCACCCAAAAGGAGTTCTACCAACTCTTCGCCTACTTCCACAACATCGGCGAACGCGGCCGCTACTTCAAATTCGGCAATACCCCGCCCTTCATTCACGCCCCCACCCCGCCGCAGCAGGAAAAACTCGCCGGCCTCGACCGCCGCCTCGCCGCCGCCGAAGCCCGCCTCCGTCCCGGTCGCGCCAAAGGCCCGCTCACCTGGAAGCCCACCCTCGATCTAGTTAGCCCCGAAACATACGCCCCCCATTACACCGCCCGTTTCTCCATCGCCACCCGCTTCACCGCCCCCGCGCCCACCGCCAACATCGTTTCGAAGGCCCTCCCCGAAGCCGAATCCGCCGGCCTCCGCTTCGAACTCAAAGACGGCCGCCTCCAAGTCAATCTCGTCCTCCGCTGGCTCGACGACGCCCTCCGCGTCGAAACCGAGCGCGTGCTGCAACCCGGCCAATCCCACCACCTCGCCTTCACCTACGACGGCTCCAAACTCGCCGCCGGCATCAAAATCTACATCGACGGCCAGCCCGAAAAGGTCCGTGTGCTCGTCGACGAGCTCAATCAGGATTTCCTCGTCAAGGAACCCTTCGTCCTCAACGCCCCCAACGTCCAGATCTTCTCCCGCGCCCTCCCCCCGCTCGAAGTCGCCTTCCTCGCCGGCAGCGCCAAGGGCGAAGAGGCCGAACGCCGCCAGTTCCTCGAACTGTCGGACAAAAAAGCCTGGTCCGAAGTCACGAAGATCCGCCGCGAACGCGACGCCTTCCTCGACGACGTCCCCACCGTCATGGTCATGCAGGAAACCGGCAAGCCCCTCGACGCCCATATCCTCCTCCGCGGCGCTTACGACCACCCCGGCGAAAAAGTCTCCCCCGGCGTCCCCGCGATCCTGCAAAACGAACCCATCACGAACCGCCTCGATCTCGCCCGGTGGCTCGTCTCGCGCTCAAACCCGCTCACCGCCCGCGTCACCGTCAACCGTTTCTGGCAATCCTTCTTCGGCATCGGCCTCGTCAAAACTGCCGAGGACTTCGGAGCGCAAGGCGAATGGCCCTCGCACCCCGAACTCCTAGATTGGCTCGCCGTCGAGTTCATGGAATCCGGCTGGAACGTGAAGCATCTCCTGCGAACCATCGTCCTCTCCGGCACCTACCGGCAAGCCTCCAAGGTCACCCCCGACCTCCTCGCCCGCGACCCCGAAAACCGCCTCCTCGCTCGCGGCCCCCGCCTCCGCCTCGACGCCGGTGCCGTCCGCGACCAAGCCCTCTACCTCTCCGGCCTCCTCGTCGAAAAATCCGGCGGCCCCTCCGTCAAGCCCTACCAACCCGCGGGCCTCTGGAAGGAACTCTCCGGCGGCGCCGACTACCAACCCGACTCCGGCGATGCTCTCTACCGCCGCAGCGTCTACACCTTCTGGAAGCGGACTTCCCCGCCCCCCACCATGGCCAACTTCGACGCCGCAGGCCGCGAAATCTGCTCGGTTCGCGAGTCCCGCACCAACACCCCGCTCCAAGCTCTCAACCTGATGAACGACGTCACGTTCCTCGAAACCGCCCGCCGCCTCGCCGAAAAACTGATGGCTCGTCCCGACGGCCTCGCCTACGGCTTCCGCCTCGTCACTGGCCGCGCCGCCTCCCCATCCGAACTCGCCGTCCTCTCCAGTGCCCTCGAAACCCATCAGCGCACGTATCGCAACGACGAACTCGCCGCCCGCAACCTCCTCGCCCACGGCGACTCCCCCCGCAACTCCAAACTCAACGTCTCCGACCTCGCCGCCCACACGCTCGTCGCCAGCATGCTCCTCAACCTCGACGAAGGAATCACGAAACAATGAAACGTCGCGACTTTCTCTCCGCCGCCGCCCTCGCCGCCATCGCCAACGGCGCCACCGACTTCGCCCCCAAAGCCAAACGCGTCATTTATCTCTTCCAATCCGGCGCCCCCTCCCAACTCGAAACCTTCGACTACAAGCCCGCCCTCGCCAAACTCCGCGGCACCGAACTCCCCGATTCCGTCCGCCAAGGCCAACGCCTCACCGGCATGACGGCCACCCAAACCAGCTTCCCCCTCGCCCCCTCCCAATTCGCCTTCGCCCAGCACGGCCAATCCGGCGCTTGGGTCAGCAGCCTTCTCCCTCACATCGCCAAAGTCGCCGACCGCCTCTGCTTCGTCAAATCCCTCCACACCGAAGCCATCAACCACGACCCCGCCGTCACGTTCTTCCAAACCGGCTTCCAAATCGCCGGCCGTCCCTCCATCGGCTCCTGGCTCTCCTACGGCCTCGGCAGCGAAAACAAAGACCTCCCCGCCTTCGTCGTGATGATCTCCCAGGGAACCGGCAACCTCGCCGACCAGCCTCTCTACGACCGTCTCTGGGGCAGCGGCTTTCTCCCTTCGAAATACCAAGGCGTCAAGTTCCGCTCGAACGGCGACCCCGTACTCTTCCTCAAGAATCCCGAAGGTGTCACCCCCGATACCCGCCGCCGTTACCTCGACGACCTCGCGAAATTGAACACGTTCAACTTAGCCGAAACCGGCGACCCCGAAATCTCGACGCGCATCGCCCAATACGAAATGGCGTTCCGCATGCAGACCTCGGTCCCCGAACTCACGGACCTTTCGAAGGAACCCGACCACGTCTTCGCCCGCTACGGCCCCGAGGCCCGCACGCCCGGCTCCTACGCCGCCAACTGCCTCCTCGCCCGCCGCCTCGCCGAACGCGGCGTCCGCTTCATCCAGCTCTTCCATCGCGGTTGGGACCAACACAATCACCTCCCCAAACAAATCGTCAACCAGTCCCGCGACGTCGATCAACCCACCGCCGGGCTCATTGAGGATCTCGCCGAACGCGGCCTCCTCGACGAAACGCTCATCGTCTGGGGCGGCGAGTTCGGCCGCACCGTCTACAGCCAAGGCAAGCTCACCGCCGACGACTACGGCCGCGATCATCACCCCCGCTGCTTCTCCGTCTTTCTCGCTGGAGGCGGCATCAAACCCGGTATGAGCTTCGGCCAAACCGACGACTTCTCATACAACGTCGTGAAGGACCCAGTCCACGTCCACGACCTTCACGCCACCATTCTTCGCCAACTCGGCGTCGATCACACCAAGCTCACGTACAAATTCCAGGGCCGCCACTTCCGCCTCACCGACGTGCACGGCGAAGTAGTCAAGGCCATCCTCGCATAACTTCTCATGTCTCAAAACCGAATCCAGATCACATCCGCCATCCCCGCCGGCGCCGAAGGCGTCCTCACCCCGGAAGCCTTGGCCTTTCTCCTCGCCCTCTCTGACCAGTTCGAGGCCACGCGCCAAGTACGCTTGGCCGCCCGCCACGCCCGCGACGCGCGGCTCCAGGCCGGCGAACTGCCAGACTTCCTCCCGGAGACGCAATCCGTCCGCGACGGTGACTGGAAGGTCGCCCCCATCCCGGCGGATCTTCTCGACCGGCGCGTCGAAATCACGGGCCCCGTCGACCGCAAGATGGTCATCAACGCCCTCAACTCCGGCGCTCACGTCTTCATGGCCGACCTCGAAGACGCCAACTCGCCGACGTGGTCGAACAACCTCCTCGGCCAGGTCAACCTCTCGGAAGCGATCCGCCGCACCATCGCTTTTACGAGCCCCGAAGGCAAGCAGTACAAGCTCAACGACAAGCCCGCCGTGCTCTTCGTCCGCGCCCGCGGCTGGCATCTCGTGGAACGCCATGTGCTCGTCGATGGCAAGCCCATCTCGGCCTCCCTCTTTGATTTCGGCCTTTATTTCCTCCGCAACGCGGCTGAACTTCTGGCCCGCGGCTCCGGCCCGTACTTCTATCTCCCCAAGCTCGAAAGCCACCTCGAAGCCCGCCTCTGGAACGACGTCTTCGTCTTCGCCCAGAACTATTGCGGCATCCCCCAAGGCAGCATCCGCGCCACCGTCCTCATCGAAACCATCCTCGGTTCGTTCGAAATGGACGAGATCCTCTACGAACTCCGCGACCACTCCGCCGGCCTGAACTGCGGCCGTTGGGACTACATCTTCAGCTTCATCAAGAAGCTGGGCCACCGCCCCGAACTGCTCATGCCGAACCGCGCGCAGGTCACGATGGAAAGCCACTTCCTCAAGTCCTACGTCCAACTGCTCATTCAGACCTGCCACCGCCGCGGCATCCACGCTATGGGCGGCATGGCCGCGCAGATCCCCATCAAGAACGACGCCGACGCCAACGCCGCCGCGCTCGAAAAAGTTCGGCTCGATAAGCTCCGCGAAGTCCGCGCCGGCCACGACGGCACCTGGGTTGCCCACCCCGGCCTCATCCCCATCGCCCGTCAGGTCTTCGATGAAGGCATGCCGACGCCCAACCAAATCCACGTCCCCCAACCACCAGTCCACATCACCGCCGCCGACCTGTTGATGCCTGTCACCGGTACCATCACCCTCGAAGGCCTCCGTCAAAACGTCGACATCGGCCTGCAGTATCTCGAAGCTTGGCTCGGCGGCTCCGGCTGCGTGCCCATTTACAACCTGATGGAAGACGCCGCCACCGCTGAAATCTCCCGTTCCCAAGTCTGGCAGTGGGTCCGTCACGGTGCCAAAGCCGACGATGGCACGGTCATCACGGCAGCCCTCGCCCGCGACGTCGTCGCCAGTGAATCCGCCCGGCTGCGCGCCACCCGCGAGGGCCATTTCGCGACCGCCGCCGCCATCATGGCCGACATGGTCACCGGCCACCATTGCGCCGAATTCCTTACCCTGCCCGCTTACGACCGGCTCGTCGACTAGCCGGCTTCCCGTCCCAACCAAACTGTTCGAGGCTGATTCGCGTGCCCATCACGGCCACGCCCTCAGCCTCGAGCCGCAGAACCTGCTCCACCCCGTTAGCCCCCCGCAGCAACACCTTCCCGAACTTCGCCCCCGCCTTCCCCACCACCCGGTGCCATGGCAACCCCGGCTCGAACTGCTTCAAGCTCCAAGCCGCCTGCCGCGATCCTCGCGGAAAGCCAGCCAACTCCGCCACCGCCCCATAGGTCGCCACCTTGCCGAACGGAATCCGCCGCACCACCGCCCGCATCTCCTCAAACATTCCTCACCAGGTCCCCATCGTCAGCACAAATCCCATCGACGCCCGCAAGCTATCCTGCGACAACGACCGCACATACTCAATCCCCGCCACTCGGAACGACAGTGCGTTCGTCAGCTTCAAGTCCAGCCCCGCGCCCGCCGCCACCGCCAACCCATTGGCCTCGGTCTTTACCGCGAACTCATTGTAAGGCAGCGTCATTCCCGTCCCCTTGAACCGCTCCATCACTGTCTTCTTCGCCTCGTCATCCACCACTTCATACGTCGTCTTGTGCCCGCCCACCAGAAACTGCACATGCGGCTTCCACCGCGCCTCCGGCCGAAACTTCCACTGAAACCCCGCCATGTACTGCAACGAATCCGCACTCACATTCGCCGGTTGATCCAGCATCTTGCACCCGCCCACGTCCATCACCGCGTACAAACCAGGCGTTAGCCGATACGTCGTCTGCGCCCCCCCGCCCAGGCACTGCCCGTCCCTCAGCGCCGTCACTTGCATCCGCGGCATGAACTCCAGCACCGGAGTCGTCTCCCGCTCCGCCTCTTGCTCCGCGCTAACCAGCGCCGCCCCCATCCCACCGCGGTAACTCCGGATCCCCGGCCGGGAATCCCGATGCCACGGCACCGTCCCCCGCATCAGGTTCGCCATGCTCCGCGAAGGGTTCAGCCAACTCCGCGCCATCATCCGCATCCAGTTATTCTCAAACCGATCCTCCAACTTCCGAATCACAAACCGGTCGATCACATCTTCGCCGATCTGCCAACCCATTCCGATGGTCGGCGTCACCACGTGGTCTACCATCCCCTGCTGTGGCCATCGCGATTGAATCGCGCCGATCGACGCCTCGCTCCACGGTCCAATCTCAAACTGCAGACTGTAAGCAAACGAATAGGCCGTCGCCCGGAATCGACCCTTCCAATAAGCGCGCGATGAGCCAAACTCCACCCGCCGAAAGCGCGGATCGTTCTGCGCAAAGAGGAAACCGCTCACGGCCCCCTGCATGGGATGGCCGACGTAATTGACGAGCGCAATATCCCCGTCCGCCCAACCCGAAAGGCTCCCCACACTATTGGCGTAGTTCCGGAAGAAAGGTCCCTTCAGTCCTCGTCGCGTTCCCGCCTCCGTCGACAATCGAAATCCATGTTGGATCCCGACAAAGAAGGCGGACTGGCGAAGCAAAGGCTCCCAGTCAATCGAATTAGCCCACAAGCTTCTTCCTGAGCACATCACCAACGCGGCCACCGCCACGCGATTAGTAATCGTCATATTCTACTTAGGATCGCGCAATTGAGGGGAAAGGTGCGCGTCTCGCGCGTAAACTATCAAGGGAGGCATAATACTAATGCCCCTTCTTCGACCCTTTCCATGAACGTTCGCATTCGCATCAACGGCAACACCATCGTCATAAGCAACACGGCCACGAAATCTGCGGCTGTCGACCTCCGGCGTGAGAGCCTCGGCGACTCGGCCCTTGGGGGCCTCCGCAGCATGTTGGCCTCCGAAGGATGCCCCGCCGCCCTGAGCTATCCTGCGAAAAAAGTGCTCGAAGAGGTCGCCAAGCGGGTCGCCGCCCGCCGCTGGACGCAAATCAGCATCGACTGCCCCCTCCTGCAAGGTCACAGCGGTGGAGGCGAAGCCGCCCAGCCAGTCGCTCCGCCCCCGTCCCAGAACAAAGGCGGCTCGGGCTCCTCTTCCGGCCTCAACGCCAAAGATGGCACAGGCTCCGGTACCGGCACCGGTGGCGCGACGGGTACGGGCGCCGCTGGCGCAACCGGTACGGGCTCGACGCCTCCCGCCAAAGAGCCCGCCCTCACCTGGATCGAAATCCAAATCGTCGACGAAGACGGCAAGCCCCTCCTCGGCGAAACCTACGAATTCACCAAAACCGACGGAGGCGTCTCGAAGGGCGCCACCGCCGCCGCCGTCCGAGCCGACCAGATCCCCCCCGGCAAATGTAAACTTAAACTCCCCGACCTCCACAAGAACGGTTGGACCGCGCCCGGTAAGACGAGATAACCCATGGCTGAGATCAAGATCACCCGCCGCGACTTCCCCCTCGTCTTCGAACGACAAACCACCGAAGTCCATAAGATCATCGTCACCCGCTTCCAAGGGTACCTCCTGGAAATGGAAGATTTCCACTTCCACTTCGATAGCGCCGTCATGCTCCCCGACTACGACGTCGCCGAAGGTGCCGCTGACCGCATCACCGCCCTCACCGTCCTCGCCACTGGCCTCGCCCACGCCCGCAAATACCCCAGCCGCAAAGCGATGGTTGCCGGCCACACCGATACCTCCGGGGCCGCCGACTACAACGTCAAGCTCTCCCAACAGCGCGCCGAGTGCGTCCTCGCTTCTTGGACCGGCGATAAAGCCGCGTTCACCAACATCTGCCTCAGTAAGAGCAAGGTCGAAGATTACCAGCAGATCCTAAAATGGGCCTACCAATCGAAAGGCTGGCCCTGCGACCCCGGTCCTATCGACAATAGCCACGGCAACGCCACCTCCACCGCGCTCAAGAACTTCAAAACCGAATACAACAAGGAATTCTCCCGTTCCCTCCCCATCACCGGCGTCTGCGACAAAGCCACATGGGAAGCCTTTTTCGATCTCTACAACCAGGCCATCGCCAACTTCCTCTCTACCGATGTCGAAGGTCTCGCCGCCTACCGCGCCGCCCTAAAATGGGTCGACCCAGGGCGCAAAACCGTCGGCTGCGGCGAAAACTGGCCCGTCGAGGGCATCGGTGTCGATAACTACCGCAGCGCCACCAATCGCCGTGTCGAAATCCTCTTTTTCGATCCCGGCCAGGAACCGCTCCTCGAGTGCCACCCCAGCCCCACCCAGTGCAAGCCCACCGAATGCGAGCTCTACTGGACCAAGTGTTTCAAGCACGCCCCCATCCCCGTCAAGCCCGGACCCATCCCGGTCTCCGACGAACTCCTCGATATCGTCACCTGCGATGACCACTTCGCTCCTTCCGCGGAAACGCTCGACATCGTCTACAAACTGAAGAATCTCGAAGGAAAAACGGTCACCCTCGAAATCTCCTCCGCGCATCCCGACGCGAAGGGCATCGTCTTCACGAAAGACCTCACCGACCCCGAAAAGAAAACGGGCGATCACACCTTCAATTGGGACGGCAAGCCATCCGTCGGGCCGCTCAAAGACCTGTTCATTCATCCGCTTTGGTCACCCTACACCGTCACCCTAAAGTCCGGCGGCCTCTCCGACAAGGCCGAGTTCAAGGTGCTCTACCACTCCCTCGAACTCCGCAAAGGCCCTTGGACCCACGACGAAAAAGAACCCGCCGAGAAAGACCAAAGTAACTGGGTCGCTTACAAGCTCAATGAGCTCGGCTACTACGGCGGACCCGTCTTTCACGACACCGACAAATATCTCAAGAAAGCAATCATTCGCTACAAAGCCGCCCATAAATTGATGCACAAGAAGTTCATCAAGGATTACAACGATACGGTCGACGCGACATTCATCACCGCCCTGAAGGCCGGCGACAATCCGCGCAAAGGCGTCGAACCCGCCGCCATCACCGACCCCGCCGGCGAGTCCAAAATCTGGCTCGAAGCCCTCACCTACGAACGCACCACCGGCACCAAAACCGAGTTCGGCAACGTCAACCGGGCCAACACCGACGCCGCCCGCCTCAACCGCCCTCTCCTACCGCTCGAAGCCGAAATCTTCCTGAAATCGAAGTCCGACGCCAAAACCGCCGCACCCGAGGCCATCGGCCCCGTTCGTGTGAATTGGAAATACACCGACGCCGACTGCACCCTCGACAACCTTCCCGCCGATGTCCCCGCCTCGCCCAGCAAGACCAAACCGTACGTCGAAAAAAGCCTAAAGCTCAAAGGCGGCCGCGCCGGCAAAGGCGACAACTGCCCCACCTCCGCCGCTGGCCTCCGCGACCCGGCCACCGATTTCAAAACCACCTTCTTCGCCGGCACCGTTTACGAGCCGCACAAAGTCGAAAACGACAACGGCAACAAGACCGTCTTCGTCAAAGCCTGCGTCGACAAAGCCAAATATCCCAAGCGCGTCGGCCGCTCCGGCATCCTCTTCCGCCCCTCCATCATGGCCGGCGACAACTACAAGCTCAAAGCCGAAATGGACTTCACGGGCGAGCCAAACAAAGCCGACCTCGAGAAATTCCACAACGTCACCGACGTCGCCTCCCGCCTCCATCAGGACACCGGAACATTCACCAACTGGCGCCAGAACCACGTCGCCAAAAGCATCGAATGGCCCGCCCGCACCGGCTCCTATCAGTGGGATCTCATCCGCGGCGAGTACCTCGCCGCCTTCATGGATCTCGATATCGGTGGTATCGACAGCGTGAAGATGACTGACGTCATGACGCAGGAACAGTTCCGCGACATCGTCACCGCCCACACCGCCCACAAGACCCGCGCCAATATCCCTTTCCGCGACGATTGCGTCTACGGCATCCCCCTCCCGGCCCAGAACGCCGGCGAAAAAGGAGACGACTACCGGGCTCGCGTCAAGCTCCTCGTCAGCGACAACTTCTGGGACCTCATCTACGACGCGATCACCGAAAAAATCGGCGACCTCATCCGCCCCGCCACCCCCACCGGCTACATCTCCCTCAACTTCCTGTCCCATCCGCCCATCGTCGTCAACAAGGCCAATGGCACCGTCTCCGACGCCGCTTACATCACCTGGACCACCTCCGTCGGCCAGCCCGATACCACCGTCCTGATCGACCAAAAGGACCCCGACAAAATCTATTACGTCGTCGGCCACGAGATGGGCCACAGCCTCTATCTCCTCCACGCTTCGAACACGACCGACAAGCATCCCAACGACCACGACCAGTCCGACCACAACTGTTTCATGTCCTACTCCACCACCTCGGCCGCCTTCCCCTTCCAAGCCGCGGGCGTCTATGAGCCGCACCTCTGCGGCAAGTGTAACCTTAAGGTTCGTGGCTGGAACATCACCGCTTTACCCGCAAAATCATAAGTCATGTCTCTCGCCCTCTCCCTCACCCTCGACGCGGCGCAGTACACGACCTTTGACACGCCCGTTCTCCGCCTCGAACTCCGCAACGAAGGCACCGAACCCGTCTCCGTCCCCGACCCGGAAACCGACGGCGGTGCCTGCTCCATCCTCGTCTCCACCGCCGGCGGCCGCCCCCTCCGCCGCCTCGATTCCCTCTTCGCCCAGTCGTTGATCTCCAGCGCCCGCATCGACGCCAGCCAAACCTTTATCACCCTCGCCGGCCGTAGCGCGCTGAACTGGACCATCGACCTCGCCCGCTATAGCTGGCCCCTCCCCGCCGGCGATCTCCCCATCACCGCCTCCCTCCAATGGCGCGGCATGCCCGGGCCGATCCACGCCCCCGCCGTCCCGCTCCACGTCTCGGCCGTATCCCTCACCCATCTGCTCGCTGTCCGCGTCAACCCCATCCTCGACCGCCTCGACATCCTCTCCATCGGCAAAGGCCGCGCCTGGCTGCGCCAG
>JBKJLJ010000457.1:0-3434 GCA_046597015.1 Bryobacteraceae bacterium | reverse complement strand
GGCAAGCCGCGCAAGAAGTGCTTTCGCGGTGCTTAGCCAACATCGCCCGCACCGTCATCTTCTTCGCGGCTTGCCACAATCTGATGGACCCGATTGGGTTGGGGCTGGAGAATTTTGATTGGATGGGGCGGTGGCGGGATAAGGATGACGATGGGTCAGCCGTCGACGCTTCGGGGGCCTTGCCGAGCGGGGAAAAGTTCAACGGGCCGATGGAGCTGCGGGCGGTGTTGCTGCAGCGGAAGGAGGAGTTTGCGCGGCAGTTTACATCGAAAGTGCTGGGTTATGCGTTGGGCCGCAGCTTGCAGGATGGGGACCAGTGTACGGTGCAGAAGCTAATGGATACGATGGCGAAGAACGGGTACCAGACGCGGACGCTGATTCGCGATATTGTTATAAGTACACCGTTTCGGAATACCCAAGCCGATGCGGCGGTGATGGAGAGCCGTGCGCCCGTCAAGAAGGCTCCCAAACGGTTGTTGGGGACAAAGTAAGTAAGTTACGAGGCTACCATGCAGACACGTCGGAACATTTTGCGCGGATTGGGTGTTGCTTTGGCGACGCCGTGGCTGGAATCGGGGGTGATGGGGGCGGCGACCGGGGTGGAGCGGTTAGCGGCACCGCCGCTGCGCATGGCGTGTTTGTTTATGCCCAACGGGGTGTGGCCGGAGAGTTGGACGCCGGCGGGCGACAGCGAGGATTTCCCGATCACATCGCATTTGAAGCCGCTGGAAGGCTTGCAAAGCGAGTTCATGCTCTTGGAGAACTTGTGGAACAAGAACACCGTGGGGCGGAACGGGCATTGGCCGAAGGTGCCAGCGTGGCTGTCGGGCGGGTTTGTGGAACGGACGACGGGCGGGGATTTGGATTCCGGCGGGACGACGTTGGATCAATTGGTGGCGCAGCGGATAGGGCACCAGACGCCGTTGCCATCGCTCGAATTAGGCATCGACGCGCCGCGCACGGGCATTGATACGGCGGGGGGCGGGTTTCCGCGGGCGCTGGGTTCGTTTTTATCGTGGGCGGATCCGAAGACGCCGGTGCCGAAAGAGATTGTGCCGCAGTTGGCGTTTGACCGATTGTTTCGGAACAAGCGGCAGGCGGTGATTTCCGGGTTGGATCCGCAGTCGCCGGAGATGTTGGGATCGTTGCAGCGGGACGAGACTTCGGTGCTGGATCTGGTGCGGGAGCAGGCCCGGGCGTTGCGGGCGAAGGGGAGCCGGGGCGACCAGGCGCGGCTGGACGAGTATTTTGAATCGGTGCGGAGCGTGGAGCGGCGGTTGGAGGCTTCGATGAAGCCGCAGAAGCGTTGGATCAACGAGGGAAAGTTTCCGTTGGATCGGCCGGTGGCGGGGACGCCGGATTCGCATTTGGAGCATGTCCGGTTGATGCTGGACATTATGGTGCTCGCTTTCTGGACAGATTCGACGCGGGTGGCGACGATGATGTTGGGGGATGCGCAATCGTCGAAGGATTATTCGTTTTTGCCGGGGGTGAAGGGGAACTTCCACGGGCTATCGCATCATCGGGATATTCCGGAGACGCGTGCGCAGTACGAGGCGATTATCAACTGGAACGTGACGCAGGTCGCTTATTTGCTGACGAAGATGAAGGAATTGAAAGAGGCCGACGGGACGCTGCTCGATCATTCGATGGTGCTGTTTGGTTCGTCGCTGAAGTGCGGGAATCGGCATTTGGAAGAGAATCTGCCGTTGTTGTTGGCCGGGCGGGGCAACGGGACCCTGCGGCCGGGACGCCGGCTTCGGTTTGAGAAGAAGACGCCGTTTTGCAATTTGCACTTGGCCCTGATGGAGCGGATGGGCGTGAAAGAGGCGTCGTTTGGCGATAGCACCGGGGTGCTGCAGGGATTGGGTTAGAGCCGGGAGCCGTTACTGGTTGGGAACCTGCCAGGCGCCGGAGGCTTTCCATGGGCTGATGATGTTTGAGAGGGTGCTGGCGGCGGTCCAGATGATCCTGGCTCCGGCGAAGGCTGGCTTGTAAGTAATGTTCAGGGAAAGGGAGAGCGTATTGCCGTTGCGGCTCACAACCGAGCCGAAGGCGTTGATCCGGCACTGGGAGTTCTCGATGATGTTGGAGCCGGTGAAACTGATGCTCGGGGCCAGAGCGACGTTGCCATCGTCCGGGATGAGGAAGAGGGTGTTCGAGGGGGCGTAGTAAGCGAAGTAACAGGCGCCGCGGGCGTCGAGGGACGAGTTCGTTAGGCCCCAGAGGGTTTGGAGATTCGCGGTAGCCGTTGCGTCGCGATACGTGAACGTGACGAGGGCGTTGGCGGCGGTGCCAGAGCCGGGATTGGTGGTGGAGGAGTTCGGGAAGGTCTGGCTGAGGAGGGGGACTTCCTGGACGCCATTGGGGGTCCAACCCTGGGTCAGTTCGTCGGTTGTGCGGGCGGCGAGGTAAACGACTTTGCTGCCGGCGAAGGTGGAGAGGAAGCTGAGGTTGAACGTGAGCGCGATGGTGTTGCCGCTGACGACCGCGGAAGAACCGGCGGCGAAGACGCGGCACTGGGTGTTGGCGATGGAACCGGTGTTGGGGCTGCCGATGACCAGGCTGGGAGAGAGGCCACTGTCGGGGCCCAAGTCGTTGACGAGATAGAGGACGCGCTGGGGAACGGAGTAGGCGAGGTAGCAGGCGTTGCGGGCGTCGAGACTCGAGTTGATGAGCAAATTGACGATGCCGATGCGGCTGAGGCCGTCCGGGTGGGAAACGTTGAAGGTGAACGAATTGCTGGCCCCCTGGCCGGAGTAGGGGAAGCTGCCGGCGACGGTGGGCGGTCCTCCGCGGACGTCGATGTTGAGCGACGAGCCGCCGAGGTTAACGAAGCCACCGATGTTGACATCGAGCGGTGCGAGGCCGGTGGTGGGGCCGAGGGTGAGGTTGCAAGTGGCGGTGCCGGTGGAGTCGGTAAGGGCCACGTCGCCGGGCCCGGCGCAGTGGGCGGTGGGGCCGGAGCCGGGCTGGTTGGCGGTGGAGGCACGGAGGGCGACGTTGGGGATGGGCTGGCCGGATTGGGGGCCGGAGACCACGACGACGCGGACGCGGATGGCGTCGGCGATGGTGGAGCCGGCGGCACCGGTGAGGATGTTGCCGGTGGGGGCGAGGCGCTCGACGACGGGCGGGGTGGAGAGGCCACCGAGGATGGTAGTCAGCAGGAAGTTGACGGATTGGGCGTTGGCTGAGGCGGTGATCGTCTGCTGGGTGTAGGAGGAGCCGGCGGGGACAGAGGTGGCGACGAAGCCGACGGCGGCGCGGCCTTGGGCGTCGGTGGTTCCGGTGCAAGTGGTGCCGTTGCAAGTTAAGTTCGGGATGAGGACGCCGGCGGAGGTGAAGATATTGAAGGTGCCTTGACCCGAGGCGAGGGTAAACGTTACGGCTTGGTTGGCGACGGGGCCTCCGGCGGCGGTGCGGACGAGGACGGT
>JBKJLJ010000428.1:0-5993 GCA_046597015.1 Bryobacteraceae bacterium | reverse complement strand
CCAAAGGGCGTGCAGGTGACGGTGCGGGGTGCGGTGGAGGGAATGCGTTGCGCGATCCTTGGTTTTACCACGGAGCTGGGGTTGGCGCTGTTGCTGCTTTACCTGGTGCTGGTGGCTCAATTTGAGAGTTTTCTGGACCCCGCGATTATCCTGCTAGCGGTGCCGACGGGACTGGCGGGGGTGCTCGTGACGTTGACTCTTACTGGGACAACGATCAATGTTCAGTCGCTGATGGGGGTGATTATGATGACGGGCATCGTGGTTTCGAACTCGATTCTGCTGGTGGACGCTGCGCATCGGCAACGGGCGACCGGTCTATCGATTGAAGAAGCCGTTTCGCTCGCGGGCCAGATTCGGCTGCGGCCGATTCTGATGACGTCGCTGGCGACGATCATCGGCATGATGCCGATGGCGATGGCGTTGGGGACGGGTAGCGAGGCGTACGCGCCGCTCGCGCGGGCGATTATTGGTGGCTTGACTGTGTCGTTGGTGACGACTGTTTTCTTGGTGCCGGCGGCTTATCTGCTGGTGTATCGCAATCGACCGGTGAAGCAGGAGCGGGTAAATTGATGGTGCGAGCGTGGTGGTTCTTGATGGCGGCGGGCGCGCTGCGGGGAGAGGTGCTGACGCTGGCGGACGCGGAGGCGCGGGCGATCCGGCAACATCCGCGGATTGCGGTTGCACGGGCGGCGGAGCGGGTGGCGGCAGCGGGTCCGGGGCAGGTGCGGGCGCGGTTGGGCCTGCAGGTGGATGCGACCGTTACGGGTTCGATCGCGGAGCACGGCACGCGGATGGGCGTGGGTGGTATCAATGCGCCAGACCTGTTTTCTCGGCTTGGCGCGGGCATCGGCATTTCACAACTGGTGACCGATTTTGGCCGGACGAAGTTGATCGCCGAAAGCCTGGACGCCCAAGTGGCCGCGCGCGGCGAGGGCGTGAAGGGCGTGGCGGCGGAGGTGCGTTTGCAGGTGAGGACCGCGTACGCGCGGGCACTGGCCGGGCGGGCGGCGGTGAGTGTGGCGACCGAGACGGTACGAGGCCGGGAGACGATTTTGCGGCAGGCGCGGGCGCTCAGCGAGAGCCAGTTGCGGTCGACATTGGACGCCGGATTTGCGGAAGTGCGGGTGGCGGAGGCGGAGTTACTGGTGATGCGATCGCGGAACGAAGCAAAGTCGGCTATGATTGCGCTGGCGCAGGCGATGGGCGAGGCGGCGACAGGGGATTGGGAGTTGGTGGAGCCGGAAGGAGTGACGTTGCGGGGGGAGGTGGATGCGTTGGTGCAGGAATCTTTGGCGGCGCGACCTGAGGTAGCGGCGTTGCGGCATAGCGTGGAGAGTGCTCGCCGGCAGGCAGCAAGCGATCGGAAGTTAATGATGCCGACGATCACGGCGAGCGGTGTGGCGGGTGGCATCGTAGTGGGGGATCCTCGGCTGAGGCCACGCTACCTTGGTGTGGGTTTGAATTTGAACATGCCATTGTGGAATGGCCATGCGTTTGACTACCGGCGGGAGGAGTCGACGGCGCGGCTGGCGCAGGCGGAGAGCGAGTTGAAGGAGTTGGAGTTGCGCGTGGCGGGGGCAGTGCAACAGGCGCATCTGGAATGGGAGACGGCGGCGAGCAACATCGCCGTTACGCAGCGGCTGGAGCAGCAGTCGGTGCGGACATTACGGTTGGCGGAAGAGCGCTACCGGGCGGGTTTGGGAACGGTGGTTGAGTACAATCAGGCTCAGCTTGACGTCGCCGTGGCGCGACTGGCGCAGGCCGGGGCTCGCTTCGAAGTGTTGGTCCGGGGAGCGATGGTCGAGTTCGCCACCGGTCGGTTAGCTCGCTGATAGACTGTGCGCATGATGCGCATCTGTTTGGCTCTACTTTGCTTGCTTCCGTTGCGGGCGGAGATTCGTTTTCGCGCGCAGGAGATCCAAAAGGATTTCGGCGTGGTGTACGCCGTGACGACCGCCGACATTAACGGCGACGGCAAACCGGACATCGTGGCGATCAACCCGACACAGGTCGTTTGGTATGAAAACCCAACGTGGGACAAGCACGTGATTCTGGACGGCGTTTCGAAGAAAGACAACGTCGCTTTGGCGGTGCATGACGTGGACGGAGACGGCCAGGCGGACGTGGCGCTGGGGGCCGATTGGCAGCCGACGAATACGAAGGGCGGGGGCAGCTTGCAGTGGTTGGGACGGAAGAACGGCGCCTGGAAATTTACGCCGTTGGGCGAGGAGCCGACGCTGCACCGGATTCGATTTGGGGATGTCGACGGAGACGGGAAGAAGGAGTTGATCGTGGTTCCGCTGCATGGCCGGGGGAATGAGCGGAAGCCGGATTGGGAGGGGGTCGGCGCGCGGATCCTGGTGTTCAAGGTGCCGGCGGACCCTTATGCGGGGAACTGGCCGATGGAGGTGGCCGATGAGTCGCTCCACATCATTCACAATTTTATTGCCACGGATTTCGATGGGGATAAGCGCGACGAGATCGTGGTGGCGGCACGGGAGGGGTTGTTTGTCATTGAAAAAGAGAACGGGAAATGGGGGAAGCGGCAGATTGGCGAGGGCAGCCCGGGAGAGGTGAAGCTAGGCAAATTGAACGGTTTGCAGCGGGCGTTTGCAACAGTGGAACCGTGGCACGGCAACGGCATTGTGATTTACGAAGAGCCAATGCCGAAGTTGGACGGGCAGGGGGCACCGCCCGTGCGCGGGGCGCGGCCGTGGGACGGGAAGATGTGGCCGCGCCAGTTTATTGAAGAGCGGCTCGCGCAGGCGCACGCGCTGGGCTGGGGCGATTTGGACGGGGACGGCGGGGACGAGTTGGTGGTGGGTTGGCGGGAGAAGGAGTTTGGGGTGGCGGTGTACGGGCGCACGCGGGAGGGGAAGTGGGCCCGGACGGCGATGATCGACGACGGGGGGATGGCGACCGAGGACTTAGTGGTGGAGGACCTGGATGGAGACGGGCGGCCGGAGATCATCGCGGTGGGGCGGAAGACGGCGAACGTGAAGATCTATTGGAATGAATCGACGTCGCTGTGGAAGCGGCATGAGATTACGAGCGGCTTCGCGAATCATACGGCCGTGGCGGCGGACTTTACGGGCGACGGGAAGGTGGATGTGATCGTGAACGATGAGCTGAATAAGCGTACTGTGCTTTACAGCGCTCCGGACTGGAAGCCAACGGTACTGCAGGAAGGGATTTGGGCGATTCATTCGGTCGTGATGGACGTGGACGGGGATGGGGATCTGGATTGGGTGGGGGCGCAGTATTCGCCGGGTCTGATTTTCTGGCTGGAGCGGCCGAAGAATCCGCTGAAAGAGAAATGGACGATGCACGTGATCGACGATGTCGTGAACGGGGTGCATGGACTGTGGCTGGGCGATGTGGATCGGGATGGCAAGCTGGATTTAATTGGCAATAGCGGGCAGCCGATGGGCGTTTATGGGAACTCGATCGCTTGGTACAAGGTGCCGAAGAAGCCTCGGGAACGGTGGGTGCGGACGATCTTCGCCGAGAGTGACGCCCCGGGATTGAGCCACTACATGGGTTTCGGCGATGTGAACGGCGATGGGCGCGGGGACATTGCGGCGGGGGCGAAAACGGGTCCGGACGGGAACTGGTTCGCGTGGTGGGAGGCGCCGGCGAATCCGTTGCAGAATCGATGGACGAAGCACTTGATCGCGACCGGACAACCGGGGGCGACCAACATAGCGATGGTGGATGTGAACCGCGACGGGAAGATGGATTTTCTGGCGACGCGGGGGCACGGGATGGGGGTGGTTTGGTACGAGGGGCCGACGTGGAAGGCGCACGAGATTGACTCGACGCTGGTGGGTCCGCATGACTTGGCCGTGGGGGATATCGATGGGGACGGGAGCCCCGACGCGGTGACTTGCGCGAAGGATTCGATGGTCTGCGCGTGGTTTGAAAACGACGGCAAGGGCGAGTTCATCACTCACGTGATCCATCTCGACCAGGCGGCCTATGACATTCGCTTGGTGGATATGGACGGCGACGGCGATCTGGATGTACTCGTGGCGGGCCAGAATTCGAAAAACGTGGTTTGGTATGAAAATCGACTGAAGCGGAGAAGGTAGGCTACAGCGAGAGCAGAAACCGTTCGACGGCGTCGATGCCCTGATGGAAGTTCGGCAAATGAAACTTCTCGTTCGGCGAGTGGCAGTTGTCGTCCGGAAGGCCGAAGCCCATGAGAATACTGGGGATGCCGAGCGAACGTTGGAAGAGACCGACGATGGGGATGGAGCCGCCGGCGCGGATATAGACGGTCTCGCGGCCGAAGGTGGCCGTGAGGGCGGCGGCGGCTTTGGCGATGAGCGGATGGTTTGGGTCGACGACGGAAGGCGGGGCGGCGTGGTGGAGGCGGAATTCAGCGGTGACGCCGGCGGGGGTGGCGGCGGTGACAGCGTTCCGGAGTTGTTCGACGGCTTCCAGGGGGTCTTGATCGGGGACCAGGCGGGTGCTGATTTTGGCGTAAGCCTGGGCGGGGATGACGGTTTTGCCGCCTTCGCCGATGAAGCCGCCGACGATGCCGTGAACTTCGAGGGTGGGGCGGGCCCAGGTGCGCATGAAGACGTCGAAGCCGGGTTCACCGGTGAGGGCGGGGGACCCGACTTCGGTGAGGCGGTAGTGCTCTTCGTCGAAGGGGAGGCTGGCCCAGGCGCGGAGTTCTGCGGGGGAGGGGGGACGGACGGAGTCGTAGAAGCCGGGGATGAGTAGTTGGCCGTCGCGAGATTTGAGCGCGGTGAGGATTTCGGCGATGGCCATGAGCGGATTGGGCGCGGCACCGCCGTAGGAGCCGCTGTGGAGATCCTGGGCGGGGCCGTGGACGTGGATTTCGCCGTAAATGATGCCGCGGAGACCGGTGCAAAGGGCGGGGAGACCGGGGGCGAACATCTCGGTATCGCAGATGACGGCGGCGTCGGCGGCGAGTTTTTCGACGTGGGCGGGGACGTAGGCTTCGATATGTTCCCCGCCGGATTCTTCTTCGCCTTCGATGAGGACTTTGATGTTGCAGGGGAGGCGGCCGTCGCGTTCGATCAGGCGGCGGAGGGCGGCGAGGAGGATGAGGGTTTGGCCTTTGTCGTCGCAGGCACCGCGGGCGTAGATGTTGTCGTTTTTGATGACGGGTTCAAAGGGCGGCGAGTGCCAGAGGTTGAGAGGGTCGGCGGGTTGGACGTCGTAATGACCGTAGAGGAGGAGGGTGGGTTGGCCGGGGGCGAGGAGGGACTCGGCGTAGACGAGGGGGTGGCGGCCGGGGGCTTCGACGATCTCGACGTGGGGGAGAATGGCCAGTTCGGCGGCGACCCATTCGGCGGCGCGGCGGACGTCGGCGGCGTGGGCGGGGTCGGCGGAGACGCTGGGGATGCGGAGGAATTCGATGAGCTTGTCGAGTGGGGCCATGATTCACACTGTAACCTGGATATAGATGCCTACCAATCGCCTCGTCGACGAACAGAGCCCGTATCTTTTGCAGCATGCGCATAATCCGGTGGAGTGGTTGCCGTGGGGCGAGGAGGCGTTTGAGAAGGCGCGCCGGGAAGACAAGCCGATTTTTTTGTCGGTGGGTTATTCGACGTGCCATTGGTGCCACGTGATGGAGAGGGAGTCGTTTGAGAACGAGACGACGGCGGCGATTTTGAACACGCACTTTGTGCCGGTAAAGGTGGACCGGGAGGAGCGGCCGGACGTGGATCGCGTCTATATGGCGTTTGTGCAGGCGACGACGGGGGGAGGCGGATGGCCGATGTCGGCGTGGCTGACGCCGCAGTTGAAGCCTTTCTACGGGGGGACGTATTTTCCGCCGGAGAACAAGTATGGGCGGCCGGGATTTCGGACGGTGCTGGTGCATTTGGCGGAGTCTTGGCGGAATGATCGGGCGAAGATTGAGGAGTCGGGGCGGAGCGTGGTGGAGGAGTTGGAGCGGCATGCGGTGGTGGTGGCGAGTGGGGCGGTGGATCCGGGGGTGATCGAGACGGGCT
>JBKJLJ010000368.1:0-3951 GCA_046597015.1 Bryobacteraceae bacterium | reverse complement strand
CTTTGTATACCTGCGGAGGAACAGGTGGCTGGCCTGGCGCTGCCGGTGGGGGCGGGGGCGCGACGACGGCGGTGCCGGGCAGGCGGCGTAGGTCAGCGGCCGGAACCAGTTCCGTAGCGCGACCGAAGCCATCGCGATCGATTTTATAGCGGCCATCCTGGACCTGATAGACGGTGCCGGGGAATGGCAGGCCGCCGATGGTCCATTCCACGCGGTCGCCTACTCTGTATTCTTCAGCGGCACTCGCACCTGTCGCGCCCACCCAGGCAGCGAGGGAGACTAGAATCGCGACGGTGAATCTTTGTCGAACAAACATCTTGAGATCCTCCAGCGGCGCGCACTGTGAACGCCTATTGTGGGACTGAATGGTTAGGCTAGCGACGGTACAACATTGCGATTTACCTGATTTCGCCGAAAGGGATCGGAAGAGAATAAAGAAGTGGCAGGGAACGGAAAGCTTGAAACACGGGTTGGCGTGTGATTGAACCGTCTTGACGGGCAGGTCCGTCTGCTCAGCCCCGCAATTCCATTCTGACCGGGGGTTTTTAAGCAGGCACTATCATACATGAAAGGAAATGGTTTCCAATCTCCGTTTCGTGATCAATGCTCAAATAACCCAAGCGCGACTCCGCCCAGTCCTACAGCGGCCCGGCCAAATAACGCGTGTCCTCGATCGATGGTGCGGCTTCGAATTGCTTGTTTTGCGATCATCGGTTTGACGACGGTCACTGGTCGATCTCTTGTACGCTTTTAAGGTACCGTGGGCAACGGAGACAGTTTCTGATGATTTGGTGGAGCGCTTCGGACCTTGCCCGCTTTTGCCCCCCGAACGCCCAGCGTGTTGCATTTCTGGAGCTCAAAACAAAGCTGGAGCACGGTGCCGCGGAAGCCGAAGCCGGCGAGTTGTTCGACGGCAATGAGGTGTTTGAAGAACTCCGCGAAATGATTGCAGAACGCCTTCACGCGAAAGGGCTTTAGTCGGGGAACGCGGGTTTCGTTCTCAGTCCAGAAGCCACGAGTGATCTTCGCGCCATCCTCTTTACCATCGCTGGGGACAGCCCTGAAACCGCCGAGCGGATTCGCACCGAATTGTACGCCGAGCTCGAGAAGCTCGGGCGCGATCCGGGCATGGGGCATTATCACGACGAGCTTCTCAGCCGGAAGTACCGCTTCTGGGGTTCCGGCCCGGAAAGCGTGATATCTGGTGGTCGCACTTTGGGTTGGTCAAGACGGCTGAGACCGAGAATGTTGAAGAAACTCGGCCTGGAATCAGTCTTAGGCAAGCAGCTGTGGAAAGTACAGCGCCGGTTGCGGGGGCGCGTATCCAGAAAGGGGGACAGGATAGCGGCGTGTTGGGGGACGCCGCGCTTTCCCGGATCGTTGCGCAAGTTCCGCCCGATCGCAGTGCTTAACGGGCAACCTCTTTGGCGATTCGCTTGGCCAGGTCTTTGCTGAAACGAGTGCGGTCAACCAGGCTCGGATGCGAGTCCCGGGCGGGATCGGAAACCAATCTCTTCTGCCGATTGGTAGCGGTGAGGATGCGTAGGGCCTCAATGAGCGCGGAAGGGGGCGCGCCGATCTTGACCAGAGTCTGCAGCGCGACGCCGTCACAGAACAACTCGAGTTCCCGGACACGGGGCCAGTCGTTGCTTTGGCGGGCGTCCTCGTACTCTCCCCAAACATACTCATGGCCGATCTCGTGGGCTACCAGGGCCTGGAGTTGGCTGCTTGTCAACAGCCGGAGGGCGGTGTCGGTGACCAACACCACGAAACGCGCGTGAACGGCAATCCGCGCCTGCGGTGATGCCACCACCTTGAAGATGTAGTCCGTCTCCCGGCCATGGAGCCGCAGGACCAGCGCGGCCGATTCGAGTTTTGCACGGTCTGCCGGGGAAAGGGTCCGGGCCTCACCCTCGGTCGGGAGGGAGGCGAGGACGCTCCGTTTGAAGTCGGGTTCGATGCGCGGAAGCGGGCTGAGGTGGTTGAGTTTCTCGAATAGGCCGGCGTGAGGCTCGGCAGCGAAGCAGGGAAGCATGACACAGGCAAACGCGGCAAAAGATAGAATGGGGTGGCGAAACAGCATGATGCGATGCTGCGCGCCAGGATCAAAGGAAGTCCTTTGCCGGCCTCACGATGGGCATAGGAGGCTTTAAGGATTTGTATAGCGAAACCTTATAGCAATGGAATCAATGTGTTACACGACTTTGGCGTATTCACTCTGGACACGGAAAAGCGGCTTCTAACGCGGGACGGACATGCGGTGGCGCTGGCACCGAAGACGTTTGACCTGCTTCTGGTCCTCGTAGAAAGCGGCGGACGGGCGCTGTCGAAGGCGGAGCTGATGCACTCGCTGTGGGCGGATACCTTCGTCGAAGAGGCGAACCTGTCCTTCCAGATTTCGACCCTACGGAAGGCGCTGGGCGAGGACGGGCCCAAGTGGATCGAGACCGTGCCGAAGCATGGGTACCGGTTCGTGGGCTCCGTCGTCGTCCGGGAGGCTGAGGTGAAGACGGAACGGGTCCCGGCCGGGAAGCCGTGGCCCAATCGCGCCATGGCCGTGGCGGGGCTAATTCTAGTTGCCGGCGCGCTGGGACTTTTTCTTCTGATTCGGCTGACCAACGGACGCACCGACCGGGAACGCTCGACGCCGCACACGCCAACCCCGCTGACGTCGTACCCGGGGATTCAGTCCCAACCGAGCCTTTCGCCTGATGGCAGCCAAGTTGCGTTTGCGTGGAACGGTCCCAACGAGGACAACTTTGATGTGTATGTGAAGCTTGTCGGTCCCGGTGAGGCCGTACGATTGACGACGTCCCCCGAGCGGGATGTCGCGCCAGCGTGGTCGCTGGACGGACGCCAGATTGCGTTTTTGCGTTATACGTCGCGCCAGCGCGCCAGCGTCATCGTGATTCCGGCGCTGGGCGGCGGGGTGGAAAAGAAGATTGCCGACGTCGAATTGTCCGTTCAGCACCACGACACAGCGCTGTCGTGGTGCGCAGACTCGACACAACTGGCGGTCTCGGGCAGATTCCGCGAGGACGAGCGGTACGGCATCTGGCTGCTCCGGCTGGACGGGGGCCCGCCCCGGAGGCTCACGACAGCCAGTTCGGAGAAGAGCTTCGACGCGGCACCCGCATTTTCGCCGGATCAGAAAAGGCTGGCTTTCCTGCGGGCGATCTCCGTGACGGAAAATCAGATGTACATCCAGCCACTGACAGAAGGGCTCGAGCCGTCCGGCAGCCTGGTGCCCGTGACGGATGGCAAAGATCCCGTCCACGCGATGGCGTGGCTGGACAACCGGCGAATCGTGTTTTCAGCGGGTCCCCAGTTGGGACAGCGCCGCTTGAAGATCGTCCACCTCGATTCGGGCCAGCCGCTGGAAACGACCGGTTTAGGGGAGAACGGCACCTCCATCAGCATTGCTCGGAACGGAAGCCTGGTGTATGCACGAGAATCCGTGGAGGCGAACCTTTGGCGATTCGATTTGTCCGCCAGAAACGATCCGCCTCAGCGGGTGGCGGCATCGACGTACCTGACATGGACGCCGGCATACTCGCATGATGGTCGAAGGATCGCCTTCGCTTCGACGCGCAGCGGCCTGGAGGAGATTTGGGTGGCGGATGCGGACGGAGCGCATCCGGTACAACTGACGCGGATGGGTTCCGGCCGTACGGCGAACCCCCAATGGTCTCTGGACGATCGCACGATTCTGTTCAACTCGTGGGCACCGCGTTCCAATATTTACACTGTCGAGGTGAACGATGGCGCGGTGAAGCGAATCACCGCAGATCCGGAAGGCAACGTCGAGCCGAGCTGGTCACGAGACGGAAAGTGGATCTATTTCAGCAATAAATGGCCGAATGCGTCCATTAACCACCAGGTCTACCGTAGTCCGGCGGGCGGTGGCTCCCCAGAGCAGATCACGAAGAACGGGGGGTTGCACGCCGAGGA
>JBKJLJ010000353.1:0-5479 GCA_046597015.1 Bryobacteraceae bacterium | reverse complement strand
GATGCAGGAGGTGTTCGCGCTGATTCGGCAAGTTGCGCCTACCACTGCCGCCGTGCTGATTACCGGAGAAAGCGGCACTGGAAAAGAACTAGCCGCCAGGGCGTTGCATAACAACAGCCGGCGCGGGGGTGGTCCCTTTGTCGCGATTAACTGTTCCGCCCTTCCGGAATCATTGATTGAAAGTGAATTATTTGGACATGAACGGGGCGCGTTTACAGGAGCCGTGGAAAAGCGGATGGGCGCGATTCAGGCGGCTGAAGGGGGAACGCTCTTCCTGGATGAATTGGGCGAAATGCCGCTACCCATGCAGGTAAAATTACTGCGGGTGCTGGAGGATCTCCGTTTTCGTCCATTGGGAGGAACGAGGGAATACCAAGCCGACGTCCGAATCGTGGCGGCAACCAATCTGGACCCGATCATGGCGATCAAGCAGGGCAAGTTACGGGAGGATCTGTTCTACCGACTGAACGTCTTTCAAATTCACATGCCTCCGCTGCGGGATAGAAAAGAGGACATTGCCCGGATCGTAGAGGCGATGATTGAGACGATGAATCGGAAACACCGGACGACGGTTAAAGGCTGTTCGCCTGTCTTCATCGATTATTTGCTCAAGGCGAGGTGGAGCGGAAACGTTCGCGAACTGCGAAACGTAGTGGAGCGCGCCGTAATTATCGCCGGTGACGGCACGCTCGAGGGTCACCACCTCTCTCCAGGCTTTCGGGGCATTCCTGACACGCGACCGCCCGTTCTCGAACAGAGCCCGGTTGGCTTGGAAGTCCACATTGGCATGACTATCGAAGACGGCGAACGGCTTCTGATTGAAGCTACGCTGACCCACACCGGCAATAATAAAAGCCGGGCGGCTGCCATCCTGGGGATTTCCACAAAGACTCTACACGCCAAGTTAAAGCAGTACCGCCTGGCGACTGAAGAGACCGCAGATGAGGCATCCACTTTCGGTGCATTTGCCACTTGATAAATTCGCGCATGACTTGCGCCAGTCCCTGCGCGCCATCCTGTTTGGTGCGCAGCGGATGCAGCGCCAGAATCCGGCGCCCAGTCCCGAGACACTGATCTTTCTGGAGCAGGTCATTGCTGCCGCGCGAAGGCAGGACGAACTGATCGAAGGTGCGGTGGATTACGATTCAGCGATCAGCCAGCCCGGGGAATTGGACAAAGCGATGCGCCTTTCTGTTATCCTCCAGGCGGCCTGCCAACAGGTGGAGGCGTTCCGGAAACTGCATCATGGCATGCTGCAAGTATCGGAATGCCCCCCCCTTTACGCTCCCCCAATCCTGGCAAAGGCGCTGGTAAAGTTACTACATAACGCGCTGAAATTCCATCGGGCAGGAACCGAACCGAGGGTTCATGTCGAAGTGAGCGGAGACCTTGCGAGGGGGATAGTGATTCGCGTGACCGACAATGGGATTGGGATTGACGATAAATACCGGGAGTCGGTGTTTTCGCCACTTACTCGACTTCATGGCCCGGACGAGTACGCCGGCGCTGGTTTGGGTCTGTCGATTTGCCGGGCCTTGCTCGGATCGATTCATGGGACCGTCGTTTTTGAGAATTCAGGCGATGCTTTCGGGGTGTGCGCGGTGGTTCGGGTGCCGACCGCAGAGGTGGAACAACTCGCGGGCTCTTAGAGACACGCGGCCAACGGACAGGCTTCGGGATCGTTTGTGAAGTACACGGGGACCGTTCCGCGAAGGTGTTGGGCCAACGGGGGACAGACTTGCGGCTGCCCGCGCTCCGGCAGTCTCCCGTTTTCTCGCCCGGTCGCTCCGGCAGGGCAGGATGGGCGAGTTCCTCGCCCGCCCGGGCCGTGCCGGAGCGGCCTTTGCGTTAGGAGCCCGCCGCACCATCTGCGTATCGCATTACGGCGGCCATGGGGACTGGCTCGGGCATCTGGTCCGCATCGAGCAGCCAGACGAGCCCCTTATGCTTGAGCACTTCAACGGTCGCTGCATTTACCAGGTCGGCGTTTCGATACACGTAGCCTTCTCCCGCACCCAAGCCGAGTATCCGTTGGGCATGACCAGCGACACGGGCCCCTCGCTGGACGAGCAGATGTTGTACCTTTCCCGCCGCCGCAGCTAGCAATATCGCTGCGCTATCGGTGCTTCGACGACCGAGGCCCATCGCCGCAAAATCCGTCAGTACCTGTTTTTCCGCCGGGCTTCGCCACCGCTTCAGCACTTCCCCGGCCGCCCGAGCGAGTTCCGCACTGGTCACGCCGCCGTCGGGGCTCAACTTCACCCCTTCAGGCACCAAGGACGCATAGCCGGAAACCGAAATGTAGGCCGCCGTCTCTTCATCCACCCCGGCCAACACTACGGGCAATCCTTGCTCGCGGTAGATTGGCTGCAACCCTCGGTCAATCGCCTTCATGAAGTCCGCCAAAAAATGAGCGCTCCTCTCGCGCCCTTCCGAGGACCCAAACTTAATGCCGGAGGCGTGATTTTTGGTGTGTTCCTCGCCCTGACTATCTCCCGTAAATTCGGCTTCGCTTTCGGGCACTCCGGCCGGAAAGGGCACCGCCGCCATCTCCCCGCCCTCACAACGCAGCAGACGAACATGCTTGGCGGCCAACGCTAAAAGAAGAAAGGTAGATCGGTAATCGAGATGCGCGAGAACGGGCTGCAGGAAAAAACGCTCCTCCACATGGCAACCGGGCTCAACTACCGCGCGCACGAAGTAGCAATGGAACTCCCGGGGCGATCGGAAGAGACACAGAGCATGTTCATGGCTCAATTGCATCGCCGCATCGACAGTCATCGCCTCCAGCGGTTCGAGCAACGAATCGGCGTCTTGCGGATGGAGGCCACAATCGTTGAGCGCCTGCTTTGCGTCGAGCAATAGCGTCTTCAACACCGCCCCAGAG
Organism: Bryobacteraceae bacterium; assembly: GCA_046597015.1. GTDB lineage: Bacteria > Acidobacteriota > Terriglobia > Bryobacterales > Bryobacteraceae. The sequence goes on along the minus strand of JBKJLJ010000353.1, from coordinate 2,592 downwards.
GGTCGCGACCCCGTTCCTGCCACATGCGGACCGAGGCATAAAGTTACGCAAGGTCCTTCCGCGCGGCTGAGCATCTGCAAATCCGTCGCGGTCGGAAACGCAAAAACGGTCGCCTTTTCGGGTACACTTTCCGTGATCATTGTCTCCATCTCCTAAACCACTTTTTACAAATTCGCGCACAAGGGACACGGTCCGCCATGGTTGGAGGGGCACGTTCCTCGCCCGCTCGAGCCGTGTCTTCGCGTCCTGTGCGCTGGTACGTATGTTGTAGCACGTGGGCATCCAAACAAGAAGGCTTTGATTCGCCCAAGTAAGCCGCCGCTGTTCGCTCTTGAAACGCTGGATCGTGACCGGTGATCCCGCATCTGGTGACCAAATACGATCGGCACGACGAACCTTAGCGATAGCTTGCCGCCTGCACTTCAAAAAGCTTGGCATAGATTCCGTCCGCCGCCAGGAGTTGCTCGTGAGATCCATCTTCTGCGATCTGGCCATCAGCCAGGACCATAATCCGGTTCGCCATCCGGACGGTGGAGAATCGATGAGAGATGAAGATTGCAATCTTGTCTTCGGTGAGTTCCGCGAATTTCTGGAAGACCTCAGATTCGGCCATGGGATCGAGCGCCGCGGTGGGCTCGTCGAGGATCAGAATCTGAGCATCTCGTAGATAGGCTCGCGCCAACGCCATCCGCTGCCACTCTCCGCCGGAAAGTTCGACGCCGCCTTCGAACCGCCGGCCGAGCATTTGTTCGAGGCCAGCGGGAAAGCCGCGGATCAGTTCTTCGGCATTACTCTTCCGCGAGGCGACCCACAAGGCGTCGTCGTCCGCAATCGCAACGATGCTGCCGGCGGCGATATTTTCGCGGGCGCTCAAGTCGTAACGCGCGAAATCCTGAAAGATGATTCCAATCTCCTTACGAAGTTCGTTCGGATCGTAGTCGATGAGATCGCGGCCGTCGAGTAAGATTCTACCGGCCGTAGGATCATAGAGCCGGGCGATCAGTTTGACAAGCGTCGTTTTGCCTTGTCCGTTTTCCCCCACCAATGCCATACGCTGGCCTCGTTCTAGCTTGAACGATAGATTCTCGAGGACCGCGTGGGAACCACCAGGATAGGTAAAGGAGACATTTTGAAACTCAAGGCCACTCTGAATGGGATTGGCGACTGGAAGGGGTATTTCAGGGGCGACAATTTTAGGCCGCTCTTCCAGGAACGTGACTAAGTCGCCCAGGAAAAGAGATTGATCCGCAATATCGGAGAAGAGGGAAAAGATGGTTTGGAGGTGGCCGTTGGTTCCGGCCAGCGCACCCACCAGAAAGGAAAATCCGCCTAAAGTGATGCGCTGCTGGAAGGCTTCCTGGGCCAAGTGAAGATAGCCGGCATAGTATCCGACGGTCGCAAGAATGGAGAACACCGCCCCCCAGCGCAGTCGACGGAGCGCCAGCACGCGATTATTCTCGATCACTCCCGTCGATAACTCAGAGTATTGCCGCTCAAAATGCGGCGCGAGCGCAAAGACTTTAACTTCCTTCGCGGCTTCCCGGCTGCTGCCTAGACCCAGATAGTATTCCAGCGCCCGACGTGTCGGGGTGAGTTCATGGGCAAGTGTGTATCCCAGAAAGGCAAAATGGCTTTCGACAAGAAACGCAGGAAGCACACTAACGGCCAGAACGATCAGCAGCCAAGGGGAGTAGTAGACGATTCCGGCGGACAAGGAGAGCAACATCACGAAACGTTGAAACAACCAGCCCGTCGAGGTGAGCATTCCAATTCGATCGGTAGACTGAGCGCGTGCGTTCTGCAGCCGATCATGAAAGGCTGGATCTTCAAAGCTGCTGAGATCCAACGTGGCGGAATGACGCATGATGGTCAATCCCAGGTTATGACTAAAGCGATCGGCAATATAGCCATCAGCAAAGTCGACGCCCCGGGTTAGCAATTGAGTCAGAGCAGCGAGTCCAAACTCAATTCCAACCCAGAGCCAGACTGCGTCGGAGGAGGCGTTCTGGCCTTTGGAGGCGCCGGTGATTAAGTCGATGAGTCGCTTGCCGGCGTACAACATGGCGAGTGGGATGAGCCCGCCGAGCGATCGCAGAAAAATTGTGGAGGCAACCGCCATCGGTGCGGCCGTCCACAACAATTTCCCAATCTTGGGAAGATGACCCAGCGCGTCAAGCCGATTCGCCCATGCCTGCCTCTGACTACTACTCTCTGCGGTGCCCATCCTTTTGCCCATCCTTTCCGGTAAGCAATTTGGTCGCCACCTCGGGCGGGATGGCTCTCGATTCAATCCCGAAGACCGGCGTGCGGCTTCGGAGAGAGCGGCGTCGCGGCGTGTTTTGGACGGAATTCGTAAATAGAGCCCGTCCAGAAAAAGGTTAGATACTTCTGCTGTTGGTTCTGGATCTCAGACTGTCTTCATCATAGAATCCTTGAAAGGCAGAACGGAGCGAAATAGACGCTTTATACTAATCGGTGTCCCTTTCCCTTCCCCTGCTAACCCCGTCCCTCCTCCCCTACCAGGACGATCTCCGGCCCTTCGTCCCCACCGTCCTCGGCAACCTCGAATACAACCGCTTCCGTCAACAACTC
>JBKJLJ010000239.1:0-4161 GCA_046597015.1 Bryobacteraceae bacterium | reverse complement strand
GCCGGGCCGCTGAACAAGATGGACCTGCTGACGCTGCCCGAGTTCTTTTATCGACGGTATGACCGGCAGACGGAGGCGCTGACGTCGGCCTTGACGATCGTATGTTTCACCGTGGTCATCGCGGGGAATTTGTCGGCCGTGGCGTGGATATTCTCCGTCGTCAGCGGGTTGAGCTACGGCATGTCGCTCGCGATCACGACGACCCTGATTGTAATCTACACGATGGCGGGTGGCCTGTTTGCCGCCATTTGGACGGATTTCTTTCAGATTCACGTGGCACTCGTCGGGTTTGTCGGATCGGCTGCCTTCGTGGTTTGGAAGTTTGGACTCGGCGAACTGCTGGCGAAAGTGCCGATGGAGAAGCTCGATTTTCGGGGTATTACCTCGATGGAGCACGGGGCGCTTGTGAACTGGGCGGCGATGATCTCGCTGGCTTTTGGCAACGCGATGGCGCTGGACTTTATGGAGCGGGTGTTTGCGGCCAACAGTCCGCGGACGGCGGAGCGGGCTTGTTACTACGCCGGATTTCAGACCATTTTGATTGGCTTATGCGCTTCGCTGCTCGGTCTAGCGGCGGTATCGCTCGTGCCGAAGATTGAAGATCCGCGGATGGTGTTACCGACGTTGGCGGCGGAGCATCTGCCCTATTGGTTAGGGGTGCTCGTGTTCGTGGGCGTGCTGGGGGCGTCGATGTCGACGGCGAACGGGGCGATGCTGGTGATTTCGGTGGTGCTGGCGCGGAACGTTTACCAGCGCTGGTCGAAGACGGCGGTGAATGACTCGTTGATGCTGCTGCTGTCTCGCGTGTTGGCGATTCCGACTGCGATGGCGGGCGCTTGGGTGGCCTACGTAAGGCCAGAGCCGGGCATTCTGCTCGTGATCGCCTTTGACATCGTTTTTGCGGGCTGCGTTGCCCCGCTGCTTTTGGGCGTCCATTGGCGCAAGGCGACGGCGACCGGCGCGAAGGCGTCGATCCTGGTCGGTACCGTGCTGCGTTTGATCTGCCATCTTTACATGCCGGCGTCGCTGTCCGGACTGGATACGCTGCTGCCTCCGGTGGTGAGCCTGGTGACGATGATCGGCGTAAGTTTGATGACCCAAACGGCTTCGGAAGTGAAGTTTGAGCGGATGTACAAGCCGGCGCCGGAAGACCGGTTGGCCGTGGAGGGTTAATGTTTCTTGCACTCGCGTTCGCGTTACAGGTGGGCGTACTGCCCGACAAGTGGTTCTCCGGCGGGCCGAACTGCGCGGAGATCCAGGATTGGCAGGTGCATGCGTACAACGAGGACCTGCTTATTCTGCGGCAGAGCGGTTGCGTGCATTACGAGAAGCCGTTCCTTTACCTGCTGTTTGGGAAGGACAAGGCCATGCTGCTCGACACGGGTGCCGGGAAGCCGGGTACGGCGGCGATCGTTGAAAAGCTGCGTCGGAAGATGCCCGTGATTGTGGTGCATAGCCACGGACACGGCGACCATGTGGCGGGAGACGCGGAACTGAAGCTACTTTCGGGCGTGACCGTGATGGCACCGGGCTATGCGGAGACGATCGACCTGGGTGGCCGGAAGATTGCAGCGCTACCGATTCCGGGGCATGACGCCAAAAGTGTTGCCTTTTATGACGAGCGGACGGGCGTTCTGCTGACCGGCGATTCGTTGTATCCGGGGCGGTTGTACGTCGACGATTTTCCGGCTTTCGTGAAGAGCATGAAGAGTTTGCTGGAGTTCTCGGAGAGCCGCCCGGTGAGCCATGTTTTGGGAACGCATATTGAACAGGCGCGGACGCCATTTGTGGATTATGTCGTGCGTACGACCTATCAGCCGGCGGAGCACTCGCTCGAGTTAGGCCGGGCGCATTTGATGGAACTGGTCCGGGAGTTGGAGTTAATGGGTGGGAAGCCGGAGCGGAGGGCTTTGCGCGATTTTACAATTTACCCTCGTCCGCCGAGGAACTTTACAAACGGGAGCACGGTAACACCATGAAGAAGTGGATCGGCGTCGTCGCAGTGGCGGCGAGCATGTGGGCGCAAGAGCCCCAGATGAAGAAGGGCAACCGTCCTCCGCGGGTTCCCCGGCCGGGCGTCAGCGATGCATCGGTGAAAAATCCGATGAGCGAAGTGAAGCCGGAAGCGGTGTTCAACGTGCCCGGGGTGCCGGACTGGCTCGTGATCACCAAAGATTCCGTTTGGGTATCGAACAAGCCGAAGGGTACGGTGTCACGAATGGACCTGAAGTCGAACAAGGTCACGGCGACCATCGAGGTGGGCAAGCAGCCTTGTTCGGGGATTACGGCGGGGTTCGGATCGATCTGGGTGCCGTTGTGCGGCGATAAGACGCTCGTGCGCGTCGATGCAAAATCGAACAAAGTGGTCGCGACGATTCCGTTTGGTCCGGGGAATTCAGAGGGCGGCATCGCGGCAAGCAAGAATGCAATCTGGTACCCAACGGACAAGGGGACGCTGGCTCGGATCGACCCGAAGACGAATCAGGTCGTGGCAGAAGTGCCGCTGCCGACGGGGTCATTTTCCGCCGAGGTGTCTGCGGATGGGAGCGTTTGGGTGACGTCAACGGAGAAGAGTCTACTTGTCCGCGTGGACCCAAAGACCAATACAGTCGTGGCGGAGATTCCGGTGGGCGACAAGCCGCGCTTCCTGGCGACGGGCGCGGGAGCGGTGTGGACGTATGACCAGGGGAAGGGCACGATCACGCGCGTCGACATTGCTACGAACAAGGTGGCGGCGACGATTGAGGCCGGGCTGCCGGGTGGTGGCGGCGAGATCGATTATGCCGATGGATTCGTATGGGTCACCTCGTTTGAGCACCCGATCACGAAGATCGACGTGAAGACGAACAAGGTCGTTGGGCAGTGGTCGGGGCCGGGCGGCGACGCGATTCAAGCGGCTAACGGATGGGTTTGGCTGTCGAATCTGCGGGAGCAGAACATCTGGCGGATCAAGGCGAGCAGCCTGTAAGTAAAAGGTAGGATAGAAGGCAGTGCCCGTTGAACTCGTTCAAGCGATCCAGTTCTTTCTGGTGACGCTGTCTTCTATCTTCTTTCTCGTCGATCCGTTTGCGCTGGTGCCAACGTTTCTCGCGATGACGGCGTCATCTACGGACGAGCATCGGAAGTCCATGGCTAAACGGGCTTCGATCACCTGTTTCTGCCTGTTGACGGGGTTTGCGATGGCGGGGACGTTGATTTTTGACATCCTCGGGATCACGATGCCGGCGTTCAAGATAGCGGGTGGGATCATCCTGCTTCTGATCGGCATTGATATGGTGCAAGCTCGGCGGCCGGCCACCAACGAGACCAAAGAGGAGGCCAACGAAGGGGCGCACAAGGAAGATATCGGTATCGTGCCGCTGGGGATGCCGATGTTGGCGGGGCCGGGCGCGATTTCGACGGTGATGGTGCTGATTGGCACCGCAAAGACACCGGTGAAGATTTCGCTGGTGATTCTGGCCTTGGCGATTACGGCGCTTTCGGCGTTTCTGATACTGTCGGCCGCGACCCGGGTGCGGAAGCTGCTGGGCGAGACCGGCATCCACATTCTGAGCCGGATTATGGGGATGTTGCTGATGGCGCTGGCCGTCCAGTTTGTGGTGGACGGCCTAGCGGCATTAGGGTTTGCAGTGGGGCGGACGCGCTAGTTAGAACACCTAGCGGAGCGACATTTGGATCTGCCGCGCGGCGGTGGCCGAAGTCACCTTACCGAACGCGGAAGAGGCAAAGTTACCCTGCGGGTTGCCCATATTGACGTGGTTGCCGATGTTGAACATCTCGGCGCGGAACTGCAGCATGTTGCCTTCCCGTTTGAAGCGGAAGTCTTTCTGGAAAGAGAGATCCCAGGTTTGACGGCCATCGGCTTGCGTGATGAACGAAGCCGCGTTGCCGTAGGTAAAGATGGGCTGCAACTGGAACGCCGAGGTATCGAACCAGGGAATATCCACGTTGCGATTGCCGCCGTTGTTGGGATCCCGAACCACGTTGGGGCGCTGTTGCGAGCGACCAACATTGGCGCGATCCTGTCCGACGACGACGTTGAACGGAGCGCCGGTTTGCAGACGCGTGATCCCTTCTACAGACCATCCGCCGAGAACGTAGGCAACGGGTGCGGACCAGTTGCCGCCGAACCGTTTCCCTTTGCCGAACGGGAGTTCATAG
>JBKJLJ010000146.1:0-3605 GCA_046597015.1 Bryobacteraceae bacterium | reverse complement strand
CCGCCCAACTCAACGGCTCCGTCGACCACACCGAAGCCATCAACCTGCTCAAAGCCAAGTTGGCCACCATCCCTAACGTCATGACCAACCCCGCTCCCGAGGTCGCCATCAGCACTTTTACAATGTCCGGTCCCGTCCTCGTCGTCCGCCCGTACACCCACACCGACAACTATTGGCAGGTCTACTTCGACGGGAACCGCATCATCCGCGAGTCCTTCGCCGCCGCCGGCTTCCCCGCTCCGGAAACTCAGTACATCGTCACCCAGCGCAACTAACGCGCTCAGCCCTGTTGAAGCCCCTGCTGGAGGAGGAAAGCCTCCGTGCCGATTTCCTGGATCAAATACAATTGTGCCTCCAGCCAATCCACGTGGCTCTCTTCCTCCTCCAGGAATCCGGCCAACACGTCCGCATCCATCGCCCGATTCAAAACCGTCACCAACTCCTGCGACAACTCGAGGTCGTTCGCCAACTGCTCCCGCACCTCCCGCCCAATCCGCAATCGGATCGACTCCCCCGCCAGCGGCGTCTCCGCCGCCTCGACCAACCACCTCGCCTGCGTCCCCGCGCGTAGACACCGCCCCCTCGTCCCCTCGCCTAATCGCCGAAACCCCGCCTTTGCCTCCAACTCACCATGGATCAACGACTGGGCCTGAATCGTCAGCACCACCCGCAACAGCTCATTCAAGTTCCCCATCATCACCCGTTAACAACCATACTTGAAAGTGTACAGCCAACCATTGGCAGACCACTTGCAACGGAGTTAGCACACTTATGGCCATCACCGCGACGCTCCCCGTCGCCCGTATCCTCATCACCGACGACGAAGAAACCCAGCGCTCCGGCCTCGCCGCTATCATCCGCAGTTGGGGCTTTGCCACCGACACCGCCGCCGACGGTCAGGAAGCCCTCGATAAGCTCCTCGCCGAACCCAGCTCCGTCCTCATCACCGATCTCAAAATGCCCCGCATGGACGGCTTTGAACTCCTCCGCCGCCTCCCCCTCGAAGGCATTCAAATCCCCGCCATTGTCCTTACTGCCTTCGGCAATATCGAAACCGCCCTCGCCACCATGCACGATCTCGGCGCCTTCTGGTTTCTTGAAAAGCCCATCCAACCCTCCGTGCTCCGCGTCTTATTGGACCGTGCCGTCGCCCACAGCCGGCTTACGGATGAAACCCAGCGCCTCCAACGACAACTCTCCGGCCTCGGCACCCTCGGCGACATGACCGGCCAATCGGCCTCCATGCGGCAAATCTTTTCGCTCATTGAACAGGTCGCCCCCAGTAAAGCCGCCGTCCTCGTCACCGGCGAAAGCGGCACCGGCAAGGAACTCGTCGCCCGCTCAATGCACTCCCTCAGCCCCCGCTCCGGCGGCCCCTTTGTCGCTCTCAATTGCGCCGCCATGCCAGAAACGCTCATTGAAAGCGAGCTCTTCGGCCACGAAAAAGGCGCCTTCACCGGCGCTGTCGAACGCCGTGCCGGCTGCTTCGAACTCGCTCAAAATGGCACCCTCCTCCTCGACGAAATCGGCGACATGCCCGTCTCCACCCAAGCCAAACTGCTCCGCGTCCTGGAAGATTCCCGCGTCCGTCGCCTCGGGGGCCGCCATGAACTCCTCTTCGACGTCCGCGTCGTCGCCTCCACCAACAAAAACATCCCCGAAGCGATCCGCCGTCAGGAGTTCCGCGAAGACCTTTACTACCGTTTGAACGTGTTCGAAATCACCCTTCCCCCCCTCCGCGCCCGTCTCGACGACGTCCCCTCCCTCGCCCATGTCCTCCTCCTCGATCTGAACCGGAAACACCGCACCCAAGTGCCCGAAATCTCCCCCGAAGCCATGGCCGTACTAACCGCCTACCAGTGGCCAGGCAACGTCCGGGAACTCCGAAACGCCATCGAACGCGCCGTCATTCTCGCCGCCGATGCCCCCATTTTGGTCAGCCACCTCCCCGCTTCCCTCGCCCCCACCCGCCCCCAGGCCCCACGCTCCGCCGCCTCCCAAATCATCCTCCCCCTCGGTACCAACCTGGCCGACGCCGAACGCGAAATCCTCATCCAAACCCTCCACTTCGCCAAAGGCAACAAAAGCCGTACCGCTGAAATCCTCGGCATCAGCCTTAAGACTCTCTTCAATCGCATCAAAGACATGGACCCCTCCGAAGTGCCGCCACGTATCCCCAACTAACACCCCATGGCCTACCGCCACTTCTCTCTCAAAGCCCGCCTCCGTTTCGGTACGATCCTCCTCGTCACCATCCTCGTCCTCGTCCTCGCTGGACTCAATCTCCACCGCGCCCTCGAACAAACCTTCTCCGGCGTTGAGGAACGCGCCCTCACCAACGCCGCCCAAATCCGCGACTTCCTCCTCGACCGCATCGCCGCTCGCGCTGCCGCCACCGTCCCCCGCCCTAAAGGCTTCGCCCAAACTAAAGCCGTCTGGACCAATATCATCCGCGAAGACCACCAACTCTCGGAGCTCCTCGCCAAGGCCGTCGCCAACTCAAAACTCGTCGTCGATATCTATCTCACAGACGACCAGCTCCTTATCCTCACCGCCTCTAACCCCGCCCATGCGGGCGGCCTCGCGCCCTCCTTACCCGACTATCGCACCCTGCAAAAACGACCGATCTGGGAACGCCTCGTGGAAATTCTTACACGGACTCAAGACTATGTCATTGCAATTCCTCTCGGCGAAATCGGCAAGGATCAGGAACTTTTTACCATCCGCATCGTCACTTCCTCCCTGCTCATAGCCGAAGCCGTCCGCCCTGAACTCCTCAGCGTCGGCACCGTCTCGGCCATCTCCCTGGCCATCTCCATCCTCTACGCCTACTTCTTCTCCAACCTCATCCTCCGGCCCATCGCCCGCATCGGCGAAACCATCGACCGCATCGCCGCCGGCGAATTCTCCGCCGATCCCCTTCGCGCCAAACCAGAAACTCCCGAAGTCGCCGCCCTCCAATCCAAGCTCGGCGTCCTCGATCAACAGGTCCGCGGAGCCCGCCAGGACGTCGTCGCCCTGCAAGGCAACATCGAACAACTCGTCGAACGGATGGAGTCCGTCGTCCTCCTCTTCAACCGCAGCCTGAAACTCCTCACCGCCGGCCGTCCCGCCGAACGCCTCCTCCATCGGCCCCACGCCGAACTCATGGGCCTCTCCGTCACCGAACTCTTCCCCGCCTCCACCCCCATCGGCTCCGCCATCGAAACCGCCCTCCAATTCCGCAAACCGCTTACCGACTTCCCGGTCGCCCACGAACAACTCAGCTTTCTCCTCAGTCTCGACTGGTCCGACGGCCGCCTCCTCGTCACCCTTCGCGACGCCGAATCCCGCCAGCAACTTGCCTCCCATCTCGACCTCTCCGCCCGGCTCGCCGCCATCAACCGCATTACCGGCGGCGTGGCCCACGAAATCAAAAACCCTCTTAATGCCATCGCCATCCATCTCGAAGTCCTCCGCTCCCGCCTCCCCGCCGACGACCTCGAAACCCAAACCGAAGCCGACATTATTGCCCGCGAAATCTCCCGGCTCGACCGCGTCGTCAAAGGCTTCCTCAGCTTTACCCGCCCCGTCGAAGTCAAACTCGAATCGCTCGACCTCGTCCC
>JBKJLJ010000097.1:0-9654 GCA_046597015.1 Bryobacteraceae bacterium | reverse complement strand
GGCCGGTGACTTTATTTTCGTCAGCGGCCAGGGCCCCTTCAATACCGAAACGGGTCAATACGAGCTCGGCGATATTCGAAACGAGACGCGCATTGTCATCACCAACATCCAGAAGATTCTGGAAGGTGCCGGCGCCTCGCTTTCCGATGTCGTCAAATGCTCGGTGTTCCTGAAGGACATCGCCGAGTTCAGTGCCATGAACGAGGTTTACAACGAGTTCTTCGGCGCCGCCAAGCCAGCGCGGACTACCGTTCAGGCGATTGCCCCCAATCCCGAGATGCGAGTCGAAATCGACTGCGTCGCTTACAAGCCCTTGGGGTGATCAATGACTCCCGAGCAGATCGCTGCGGAGGTCTTGAGCTTGCTCGAGGCCTCCGCAGACGTTGCCTATTACGGCGAACCAGTTTCGCCAGTGGCTCATGCGCTGCAAGCGGCGTAGTCCGCCCGCGGTGCCGGTGCCGATACCGAGTTGATTCTAGCCGCTCTGCTTCACCATATCGGGGTCATCAACCACGACGACCTGGGTTCATTACGGCTCGCCGAACGCGGCTTCTCTTCCCGCCTTCGGACGCTCGTCCTCGGCCACGTCGATGCGAAGCGTTACCTGGTTGCCACCAACGCCGACTACGCCAAGCGCCTGTCGCCCGCCAGCACTCAGACTGTGATTCATCAGGGCGGCCCGATGTCGATCGAAGAGGCGACCGCCTTCGGCGAAGTACCTGAACTGAAAGATTGTTACGCCTGCGCAGCTGGGACGAGCAAGCCATAGAGCGGGACGGTTTGTCTCCTCGCTCGAGGCTTATCGCGCGATGATCGCGACTCACTTGACCGATACCTCCCGCCCCGTCCAATAGCCGCCCGGTCCGTCAACCGTACCGGCTCCACTGACCAATTTCTCTCGCCCTTGATCGTTGCCTACGTTGCGCAGAACTACGGTTGGGATGCTTTATTTATCCTCCTCTTCGCTCTATCGCTGGCGGGTGGATCCCTGCTTACGGTGAAATGGAGTTATCGCGTTCCTCAGGAAGATTCCAACCTATGCCTAACCCCCATGCTGATGTCGCCGTAGTGGGTGGCGGCATCCTCGGCTTGGCGCACGCCTATCATGCCGCCAAGGCTGGTCGAAGCGTCGTGCTCATTGAACGCTCGCCCCGCGCCATGGGCGCGTCGATCCGGAACTTCGGCATGGTATGGCCGATCGGCCAGCCCGCCGGACTGATGCACCAGATGGCCATGGCCAGCCGCACCACATGGCTCGAGGTCATCGCCGCCGCCAAGCTTCCCCACTACCCCACTGGTTCGCTCCATGTTGTCTACCGCGACGATGAGGCCACCGTCGCCCAGGAGTTCGCGGCCCTCGCCCCGGCTCAGGGATTCGACGTCACTTGGCTGACCCCGCAACAGGTCCTTGACCGCAGCCCGGCCGTCGTTGCCGAGGGGCTGCAGGGCGGTCTGTGGTCTCCGACGGAGGTCGTCGTCGATCCCCGCGTAACCCTTTGGAACCTGCCGGCATACCTCGCCGAACAGCTCGGCGTCACTCTTCGCTACAACACGGCCGTCACCGGGATCGACCTCCCCAACCTCACGGCCAGATCGGAAACCTGGGAGGTGGATCAGGTCTACGTCTGCGGCGGCGACGACTTCCAAACGCTTTATCCGGAGGTGTTTGCCTCGAGTGGCATTACCCGCTGCAAGCTGCAGATGCTGCGCACCGCCCCGCAGCCGAACCAGTGGCAGCTCGGTCCTTCCCTCGCCGCCGGGCTCACCTTGCGCTTCTACAACTCGTTCGGCCTCTGTCCTTCCCTACCCCAACTGAAAGCCCGCATCGCGACGGAGACGCCCGAGTTCGACGAGTGGGGCATCCACGTCCTGGTTTCCCAAACTGCTGCCGGGGAGATTACCCTCGGCGACACCCACGAGTACGGCCTCGCCGTCGACATCTTTGATAAGCCGCATCTCGATACTTTGGTTCTCAACTATCTCGCAACCTTTGCCCGCTTCCCCGATGCGACCATCACCCAACGTTGGCACGGCGTCTACGCGAAGCATCCTGAGAAACCCTACTGCATTTTTGATCCGGCTCCCGGAGTCCGCTTCGTCACCGCCCCCGGCGGTAGTGGCATGACCCTGTCCTTCGGCCTGGCCGCCCACGCGAGCACCTTATGATCAAAGCCATAATTCTGGATTGGGCCGGTACCACCGTCGACCACGGCTGCTTGGCCCCGGCGGTTGTCCTGCAGGAGATCTTCTCCCTCCGCGGCGTTCCGCTCGAACGGCGGGAGGCTCGCCACGAAATGGGCCTGCTCAAAAAGGACCAGATCCGAGCCATCTGCGCGCTGCCCCGCGTTTTCGATGCCTGGGCGACCAAGCACGGCGCCGCGCCGATGGAGAAAGATGTCCAGGCTTTATTTGAGAGCTTCATCCCCCGGCAGCTCAATATTCTGGAACACCACTCCGGAGTCATCGAAGGCGTGGTCGACTTCGTGGCGGAATGCCGTCGCCGAGGAGTTCGTATTGGCTCCACAACAGGCTACACCCGCGAAATGTTGGAAGTGGTAATGCGCCGCGCGACCCGCGACGGCTATGCCCCGGACGCGAGCGTTACCCCGGATGAGGTCGGCGGCGGTCGACCCGCCCCTTGGATGGCTTTTCGAAACGCCCAGTTGCTCAACGTCTACCCGCTTTCCCATTGCGTCAAGATCGGCGATACGCCGAGCGATATCGCCGAAGGAAAGAATGCCGGAATGTGGACCATCGGCCTGACCAGCTGCGGCAGCGAAGTCGGACTTACGGCCGCCGAGTTTGCGGCACTCCCCGTTGGGGAGCGGGCCGTGCGGACTCTGGAAGCCGAACAACGCCTTCGTCGGCATCGGCCCGACTACTTGGCAGAGAGCTTGGCAGCCTGCCTCCCGTTACTGGATGACATCGCCATGAGGATGGACGGATGACCCCGGCACTGGTCCTGATCGATCTCCAACTCGCGATCGATGATCCATGCTGGGGGCAGCGGAACAACCCTGGCGCCGAGGCCAATGCCGGACGCCTGCTGGACCATTGGCGGCGTAGCAACTGGCCGATCCTTCACATCCGGCACGATTCGCGAGAGCTGAATTCGAAGTACCGCCCCGGTCAGCCGTTGCATGCGTTCAAGCCGGAGACCGCTCCGCTTCCGGGCGAAATCGTGCTGGGAAAGACCACCTGCAGCGCCTTCCTCAGCACCGACTTGGCCGCGAGGGTGCAGGGCCTTCCGTTGGTGATCGCCGGCGTCATCACCAATAACTCCGTCGAGTCCACCGTCCGCTCAGCCGGGGATCTGGGCTTTGCGGTAACCCTGGCTCACGACGCCTGCTTCACCTTCGGAAAGCGCGATTGGTTCGGCGTCGAACGCTCGGCCGACGAGGTCCACGGCATGGCCCTCGCCAATTTGGACGGAGAATACTGTAGAGTCTTATCGACTGGTGAAATCTTATGCGCCGCAGAGACCTACTCTCCCTCCTCTCCCTCCCCGCCTTAGGCTGGGCTCAAGAAAAATCGAAACTGAAGATTACGGGTATCCGCTTGGTCAACGTCAAGCCGCGGAAACCCTACCCGGTGTTCAAGCCCGCTGATGGGGCTTGGTCGACACAGTTCGTCGAGATCGCCAATCCAATGTCGATCTATCCGGAATACAAAGCACGCCGTGAGCTGTTCTTCCCCGACGCTGGGAAGGTGCCGAGCTTCACGGTCGAGATCACGACCGACAAGGGCATCACCGGCTACGGCAATGGCGGACCCGGCGGTGGGCCGGTGGCCGTCGACCATCTGGCGAAGTTGATGGTGGGCCGCGATCCGTTCGACATCGAACGGAACTGGGATATCTGTTGGCGGTCCACCATGAACTATGGCCGCATGGGCGTCACGATGAATGCCATCAGCGGGATCGATAATGCAATGTGGGACATCGTCGGCAAGGCTCTGAACGTGCCCGTTTATAAGCTTCTCGGCGGGGAGGCGAAAGACCGGATCCCAGCCTACTGCACGGGCAACGACGTCGAACAGCACATGAAATTCGGCTACACCAAGCTGAAGCTCGCCATTCCCCATGGCCCGGCCGATGGCCGCATTGGCATGAAGAAAAATCTCGAACTCGTCGAGAGCACCCGTAAGGCCCTGGGGCCGGACGGCGAAATCATGCTCGATTGTTGGATGGCCTGGACCGAGCGCTACACCGTAGAGATGGCAGAGATGATGGCGCCTTATCGGGTTTACTGGATGGAGGAGGTGCTCCAGCCGCATGACTACGCTGGGTTCGGGCGGTTGAATAGCCAGATCAAATCCACGCGCATCGCGACCGGCGAGCATGAGTATGGCCGCTACGGCTTCCGCTACCTGCTCGAACACAACGGCGCTTCCATCTGGCAGCCGGACCTGAACTGGTGCGGGGGCATGACAGAGTTGCGGCGCATCGGAGCGCTGGCGTCTGCGTATGACATTCCCGTTATTCCGCATGGCGGCGGGTTGAACGGTTCGATCCATTGGATGATCGCCAACATCAACGCCCCCTGGGCCGAACTATTCCTGCCGGCGCCCGGCGGTCCGAAGGAGGTCTACCAAATCTTCGAGGAAAACTACAATATCTCCCGCGGTCCGGAGGGGATCTATATGCGGCCGCTGGAAAAGCCAGGCTTCGGCTGGGACTACGTCGTCTCCTAAGCCAACGCCAGTCCGAGTCCGAAAAGCACGTGCATCGCTACTGGCCCCACCAAGCTCCCCGATTCTTCGCGGAGCTTGGCGGCGGCTAGACCAAGGGCGCTCGATCCCACGACCAGCGCCATCACCGTGGGGCCTGGCGCACGCTGCTTCATCAACACCAAATACATGGAGCCGGCGAAAAGGCCGCTGGCTAACGCCGGTATGCTCCAGGTGCCGAGCCGCTGTTTGATCGGCGAAAGCGCCGCCTGCAACCAGCCGCGCACAAACACCTCGTCCGCAAAGCCGATAAAGACCCACAACCACCACTCCCCCGGTACGGCCCCGGCCACGCCCACACTGACGCCGAGCAGAATACTGACGGGCACCATCCAGATCCACGGCAAACGGCCGGGCGACCGCAGACCGTAGTCTCCCGCCCCCGTAAAGTACATCGCGGTGGCGAACAGAAGCAGGATTGCCCGAGAGAGTGCCAACTGCTGACCGAGGTTCGTCGTCATCCAACGCGCGGCTTCATTAGCCCCCAGCAACGCCATCCACGCCACCGCCACCCCGATTCCGACACTGCGAAACTGCATCATCCGATAATAGAGCTATCTCGAACTCAAGCGCCTATTGGCAACTCACTCTTACCGCCCTGTTCTGGGGCGCTTCCTGGATCTGCGGTAGGCTCATCTCAGCGGAAGGGGTCTCCGCCGTCCATGGCGCCCTGGGGCGTTTCGCGTTTGGCTCAATCGGGCTGCTGATTTTTTTGCTGGCGCACCGCCCGTGGCCCGCGCTGACTTGGCCGTTGACCCTGCGGTTGGGCGCGATGGGCCTCTTCGGCGTCTTCTTCTACAACATTTGTTTCTTCAATGGGCTCCAAACGGTGCCGGCGGGCCGCGCCTCCCTCGTTGCGTCGATGCAACCCATGTTCGTGTTCCTTTTCTCTGCGCTGGTCTGGGGCGAAAGGGTTACGCCGCTAAAGATTGGTGGGCTACTCATAAGTTTGGCGGGCGCGGTTCTGGTGCTTTCTCAGGGAGACCCCGGACGCCTGTTCTCGCAGGGGCTCAACAGGGGGGACCTGTGGATTCTGGGCTGCGCCGTCTCGTGGGTCACCTATACGTTACTCGGTCGTACGGTAACTGGAAAGATTTCGGCGATCGCCGCGACCGCCTATTCCACGTGGATGGGTACGGCCGCGCTAGTGCTGTACGCCGCTTTCGAGCCAGTTCCCGCGGCACCTTGGAGCGTAACCGTTTGGCTAGCCGCGGCGTTCCTCGGCATTTGCGGTACGACGATCGCGTTTTTGCTCTATCTCAAGGGAATTGGCCAGATCGGGCCGAGCCGGGCTTCGATCTTTATTAACCTCGTCCCGGTCTGCGGCGTTGTGCTGAGCGCCATCTTTCTTGGCGAGTCCATCAGCATGGCCACTTTGGTGGGTGGAGCTATCGTGATTACTGGCGTGCGGATTTTAAACCATTGATCTGGTGATATACCGGGCAATCCGGGTCGTGCGCCCCGGGTAAATAGCCGGTGCTGACCAGGAATTCATTGACGATCTCGCCCCCGGTGAACAGGAAAGTTTGCTTGAACAGTTTGCACCAAGCCGCTAGATCCCGCGGATGATGGTCGTCAAGAAAGCCGCGGAACGAACCCAACGCATGGATGCGCTTCGCGTTCTCAATCGCGGCGTTCACTTTGAGGCGATTGCGGATGATCCCCGCGTCGGCCAGGAGCCGAGCCCGGTCCGCTTCGCCGTAGGCTGCGACTTTCGCGATCGAGAAGCCATGATAGGCCTGCTGAAAGCCTTCCCGCTTTTTCAAAATGGTCAGCCAGGATAGCCCTGCCTGATTGATCTCCAGGATCAAACGCTCAAAGAGTTCGTCGTCGCTCGCCAACGGAAATCCATACTCGGTATCGTGGTAGTGCTGATTCCATTTGTCGGTTCCTTGCCGCACCGCGGCACAATACGATAGGCCCATATGCTCCTTGCTCTCGCGGCTCTTATTATCCAACTGCCGCCGCTTCCCCTCGCGGACCCCTATACGGAAGCGACCTTCAAATCCTGGACGATTCTCGCGCGGGCCCGTTTGCGAAACGAACCAAATGTGGAGTACACATGGTCCGGCGCGAGCCCGGCACACCTCAAATTGATCCGCCTCCTCCCTGACGAGGCACCCGGAAAACAGCAGTATGTAGAGTTTTTAAAGGAGACCTACGGCTACAACATCGATCGGCTCAATGCGGCCTATGGGCTTTCAGCCAGCTCCTTCACCGATCTCTACTCTTTCGATTATCGTTCGCTGGACACCACCCGGCCTAGCGTTCGGCAGGACGATCTCGCCTTTCTGAAGAGCCTGAACGACGTCCTTTTCGCCGACGCCAAGAAATTGACGGGCCGCTCCGTCCGATTTCTACAATGATCCGTAACTCTATTGTGCCTGTTCGCGAATCTAACTGTGGGAGACGAAAAAATGAACCGTCGATACTTTCTTGCCGCCGCTCTTGGAACTTCCGCCCTTTGGGCCGCCGATCGCAATGTGCGGATCGTGGCCTTCGGTCGCAATGGCCAGCGACAAACCACCGAGGCACTGCCTATGATCACCAAGACTGACGCCGAATGGCGCAAACAGCTTTCCCCTGCGCAGTACGAAGTTACCCGCCGTAAAGGCACAGAGCGCGCCTTCTCCGGCGAGTACAACGCCCACAAGGGCGACGGCCTTTATCGCTGCGTCTGCTGCGATACCGCCCTCTTCGATTCTCGCCATAAGTTCGATTCCGGCACGGGTTGGCCCAGCTTTTTCCAGCCCGTTGCGAAAGAGAACGTTGCCGAGCACACGGACAAGAGCTTGTTCATGACCCGGGCGGAAATCGTCTGCGCTCGTTGCGATGCTCACTTAGGCCACGTGTTCGATGACGGGCCGCGGCCGACCGGCCTTCGGTATTGTATGAATTCAGCGTCCCTGCGCTTTGTCGCGCGGACGAGTGAGAAATAGGAGATCCCCATGATTCGCCAAATTGCAATCTGCACCCTGTTTGCGGCCTTCGGCTGCACTGCCGCTCCCCGGGGACCTCTGCCGGACCCGGCCCAGGACATCGACAAGTCCACTGCCAAAGGAAAACAGAAGGCTGTTTTTGCCGGTGGTTGCTTCTGGTGTACCGAGGCGGTCTTCGAAGCAGTCGCGGGCGTGGAAAAGGTCGTCTCTGGTTATTCCGGCGGCGATTTAGCCTCTGCTCAATATGAGTTGGTAGGCTCCGGTCGCACCAATCACGCTGAGGCAATCGAAATCACGTTTGATCCGACGAAGATTTCATACGGCCAACTTCTGAAGATATTCTTTTCGGTGGCTCACGATCCGACGCAGTTAAATTATCAGGGACCCGACCACGGTCGCCAATATCGCTCCGCTGTATTCTACTCGGATGCCGAACAGCAAAAGATAGTCACCGGTTATGTCGCCCAGCTAGAGCAAGCAAAACTATTCAACGGGAAAATCGTGACCGAGTTGTCTCCTTTAAAGGCGTTTTTCCCCGCTGAAGATTATCACCAGGATTTCGTCAAACTCCATCCGACCCACCCGTACGTCGTCGTAAATTCTACTCCTAAGGTCGCAAAACTGAAAAAGGAGTTTCCGGCACTGTTGAAGAAGTAACGGAAACCCCTGTTCATCCTATCGATCCTGAATAATCAGGAAATCGAATGGGGTAGTGCCGCCAGGGTTGTCCACCGCGATTACCGTGAACGCACTCCCCATCGGTAGGGAGAGACGCTCGCTTTGAATCGCAATTGTCCGTGTTCCGGTGGGAGTGACCCGAGCCATCAATCCGGTGTTGGCCGGAACGGCCAGATAGCCGGAGTTAATCCCGAACGGTACGTTGGTAAGAGCCGCGGTACGGTTGCGAAGAGTTTGGAACGGGGCCCCCACGTAAACGTCAACCGCAGGCGCACTGGGAGCCGCGTGCAGCACCCGGATATAGCCGGAAGCCATGTCCTGAGGCAGGATGTCCTGGAGCAGAAGCAGGCGGAGACCGGGAGTTTTGGTTCCGGCGAAACCGGCGGCAACTACCGTGAAGCTGGCTCCGCCGGCGAGGCTCACATTCACTTCGGCGACTTTGGTCTGAGTTCCAGCCACAAAGACCTGGAAAATTCGCTGGCCGGCGGGGACGGGGACATAGTCGGTAGCGGTATCAAATGGAATACCGTCCAACGCGACGGCTCCGTCGACATAGATGTCCACGGCTGGTGCGTCAGGACTGGCGTGGACTACGCGAACCCGAGCGCTCGGGGCCTGACCAAAGGTCATTCCCGCAAGGATTAGGGACGCGGCTGCAAGCTTGGCAATCGCTAATTTCATCTTTCATTTCTCCAAAAAGCTACGTTGGGATCTTGAAAGCGGAACCGCTAGAGACGGAGAATCGGTTGGCGCTCTCCCCTTGACTGAAGCTTCGAATGCTGCTTGAGATTTAAAAAATTACCGAGCGGACTAGGAACAGGATTGACACGTGCCGTAAAGCAGAACTTCATGGCCGGTGACTTGAAAGCCGGGCGGGGCCAGAGACTTGAAGCCGGTGAGGCAGCCAGCCAGCTCGAATACCTTGCCGCAGGCTTTGCAGTGGAAATGATGGTGGTGAGCCTTGCCGGCAAGTTCGTAACGGGCAGATTCTCCAGGCAATTCGACCGTCGTCAGCCAGCCTTCCTCTACTAGAGCCTTGATATTGCGGTAAACCGTAGCGATGCCGACGCCCTGCTGATCGGTCGCGGCCAACTCAAGCACTTCGTTCGGGTTCAGGGGCCGATCCGCGAGGGAAAACGCCTCGCGGATCGCCCGACGCTGCCGAGAATTGCGGTTTGGGGAACTATCAAAAGAGGGCATAACCGACCTCAAATTACCGAAATCGCGCCGTGGTCATCACAATGCCCGTCGTGCGGATGGTGAAGATGACCGGCGACGAGGTAGTCGACGTGATCACCATGGGGCACCG
>JBKJLJ010000227.1:0-3640 GCA_046597015.1 Bryobacteraceae bacterium | reverse complement strand
GGGATGCCCGCTTCTTTGGCGGTGACGAAGGGGGTGCAGGGCACGCCACCGATGGCGGCGGCGGGGCAGGCGTTGACGCTGAGCAAGGTTTTCGGAGCGACGAGCTTGATGGCTTGGGGATCGGACATCGTGATGACGCGACCGGTGACGGGCACGGTCCGATCGAAGTTGGCGATATTGAAGCCGGCGTCACTGTAGCCGGGCTGGAACTCGTAGCGGAGGCCGAGGTCGAGGGTGAGGCGCGAGGATGCGCGGAAAGTGTCCTGGACGTAGGCTTGGTAGTGAGTGCCACGGCCGTCGTTGTCCGTTTGGACTACGGAGACTCTCGTCTCGATGGGTGCGCCCAGCAGGAAGTCTCCGAACGGGGCGTTTGAGAAATTGCCGGAGAAGGTGTAGTTGCCGTAGTTGTCGCCGGTGGTGAAGCCGAGGTTGCTTTCGGCCCGCAGTTGGCGAACCGCGAAGCCGAACTTCACGGTGTGCTTGCCCTTGCTCCAGGTGAGGTTATCGATGTACTGGGTGTTCCAGCTAGCGTTGCGGCCGGGCCGCCCTTTGGAAAAGCCGGTGAGGTTCTGGATGCTGAAGGCGGGCAGGGCATTGAAGAAGATGTCCTTCTGGATGTCCTGCAGGTTCAGCGAATTGGAGAAGCTACGGCCATCAAAGAGGAACTCAGAGCCGCTCTTGGAGAACGAGATCCCTCCCCGGAATTCGTTCAGGAGGGTGGGCGAGATGGTCCAGGTGTAGCTGACGACGGCTTGGCGATGATCGGCAAAGGTCGCGTCGTTGGGGAGCAGAAGGCTGTTGGTGGACTGGGAAGGGTTGGACTTCTGGGAGAGGCGGCCGAAGATCATGTGCTTGGACGAGAACTGGTGGTCGATGCGGACATCGAACTGGTTGCTGCGGGTGGTGCCGTCGAGGTTGTTGATGTAGTTGGCATTGGCGACGCGGCTGGTATTGCCTTGGTTCGGGTCCGGGTAGAAAGGCAGAATGGCCCGGGCGACGGGGTTAATCCGGTTGGCTGGGATCGTGTTGTTGGGGAAGGGCTGGCCGGTGAGTGGGTCGCGGACGATGACTCCGGGTTCGCCGTTGAAGTTGCCGGCTTTCATGGCGGCGGTGGGGACGGTGTTCTGGATGGTCAACTGGCGGGGCAGGCGGAGGGCTTCGTAGGTGAAGAAGAAGAAGGTCCGGTTCTTGCCGTTGTAGAGTTTGGGGATGACGAGCGGGCCGCCGACGGTGAAGCCGAAGACGTTGGAGATTTTAGAGGGCAGAGAGGCCTGGCCGAAGGAGCGGGCGTCGAGAGCGCGATTTTGGTGGTACCAGTAGCCGGCTCCGTGGAGTTGGTTCGAGCCGCCTTTCGAGATGGCTGTGACGTCGCCGGGTTGGCCGTATTCGGCGTTGTTGCCGACGCCTTGGACGCGGATTTCAGCGATGGACTCGACGCTGGGGAAGAGGTTGCGCTGGGGGGAGTTGCCGGTGGCGTTGGTGATGGAGATGCCATCGACGGAGGACTCGCTTTGGGCCGGAAGGCCGCCCTGGATGGAGTAGCCGCCGCCGTTATCGGCTTGGACGCCGGGGAGGGTGGCGATGAGGGCGTAGGGGCTGGTGCTGACTCCGCGGACGTTGCCAGGGAGGTTGAGCACTTTCTCGGCGGAGAGGGTGGAAGAGATGATGGGCGAATCGGTGGCGATGACGCCGGCGGAGGAGGAGACCTCGACGACCTGGGTGACATCGCCAAGCTGCATCGCGGCATCGACGCGAACGGTTTGGCGGGCGGCGACGGTTATGTCGGAGGTGGCGAAGGGGCGGAAGCCGGGGGCGGAGACCTTGACGGCGTAGACGCCGGGCTTGACGTTCTGGAACTCAAAACTGCCGTCGGCGGTGGCTTTGCCGTCGCGGGTGGTGTTCTCGCCGGTGTTGGTAAGCCGGATGGTGGCCGCGGTGAGGACGGCTCCGGTAGGATCTTTCACGGTACCGACGACGACGCCCAAAGTCGATTGAGCGAGTGCCATTCCGGTCGAAGCGAGCAGGGTTAAAACAATCGCCTGACCCAGTCTTGCGTAGTTCATAAGCATCTTAGTGTCTCCCATGCGGTTTACATTAGGATGGCACAGTGGTGTCAATTTCGTTACAAAAGTAAGACCGACCAGAAGAGGCGCTTGAATCGTGCGGCCTCGACGGAGACGGCGAAGGTGATGTTGGGCTTGATGGCGGGGACGCGGATTAGTCGTCCGCGTTGGTTGAGACGTTTACGGACGTCGATGGCGACGTTCTCGAATTGGGCTAGAGAGGGGTTGACGAGGATGGCGGCGGCGAGGGGGTCCCAGGCGAAGTACTGACCTTTGGCGATGGAGGCGGCTTCGGTGCGGAGGAGTTCGACGGCTAGCCAGGTGGCGGGATTGAGGCGGAGGGCTTCCATCCGTTCCAGATCCGTCATCGTGATGGGGACTTGACTGGTGGCATCAAGGCTGACGAACCGGAGTTTCCAGCTGGCGGCGAGGACCCGTTCGACGGCTATGGGATCGAGGAAGGCGTTCCATTCGGCGTGGGGAGAGGCAGGGACGTTGCCGGGGACGCGGAGGGCTCCTCCCATCCAGGTGAGTTCGCGGACGGCGAAGCCGAGGCGGGGTTCGTCCCGGAGCGCCAAGGCGAAGTTGGTAAGGGGGCCGAGGGCGAGGACGTCGACGGGTGGGCCATTGAGGAGACGCCTTTTGAGGAAGGCGGCGGCGGGTTCGTTTTGCGGAGGGACGGTGGAGACGGGGAGTTGGCGGAGGAGACGGTCGGCGGCGGCGCGCCAGTCGGGGGGGAAGGCGGTGGTGCCCTCGAGGGGGCGGGCGGCGCCGATGAAGACGGGGATTTTGGGATGGTTGCAGTAGGCGAGGAGGCGGGAGACCGTTTCGGCTCCTGCGGCGGGGTTAGCGAGACCGTGGACAGTGGTGATGGCTTCGATTTGAATATCGGTGCGCTGGAGGAGGAAGAGGACGGCGAGGAGGTCGTCGGTGCCGGCGTCGGTATCGACGATGACGCGACGGGGTTGCTGGGCCCATAGGCAAAGGCCTAAAGTGAAAGCCACGACGAGCCGATAACTACTTGAGGGACGCATGAAAAGCCTTTCGCCTATTGTCCGCAATCTTGCTGCTATTGCAATGACTTGTTTGCCGATTTGGGCTGGAACGCCCGAAGGCGCGGCGGCGGAGCGGGCATTTGCTGGAGTTTTGGCGAAGTACGGGGTTTCTAGCGGGGCGCTGGCGATCGCGCGGGATGGTGAGTTGGTCCTGACATCTGGCTTTGGTCGGGCTTCGGACGATACGGTTTTCCCGATCGCCAGTTGCTCGAAGCCGATTACGGTCGCGGCGGCGATGGTTTTGGTGAGCGAAGGCCGGCTGCGGTTGGATGAGTCCGCATGGGCGATTGTGCCGGAGTTCGTGCCCTGGCGGCGGGATAGCCGCTTGGATTTGATCACGGTTCGGGATTTGATCGAGCATTCCGGGGGATGGGATCGGACGGCTACCGGGCGGGACGAGGACGTCGTGGAGACTGCGATGAGAGCCGGGCGAACGACGGGGCGGATTCTGCGGGAGATCGCCGAGAAGCCTTTGCATTTTGCGCCAGGGTCGCGGCGGGAGTATTCGAATGTAGGGGCTCT
>JBKJLJ010000010.1:0-4874 GCA_046597015.1 Bryobacteraceae bacterium | reverse complement strand
GTAACTAATCCACAGCTCCCCGTCCTTCCATACCAATCCGGCATAGCTCGAATCGCCATTCGAAGGCAGCTTTTCCAGCTCGGTCAGCTTCCCGGACTTCGGATCGATTTCGACGATTGAGGTCCGCGTCTGGCCGTCGTAGAGCCGAACGACGCCGATCACTCGGCCGTTCGGCAGCCGAATCATGTGCGGTCCTCCGATTCGCGCTCCCATGTCCTGCCATGTCCAGTCCTTGTAGGGCGGCTTGCTCGTACCCCACTGCCCGGTCATCGTTGCCCGGTCGCGCCGCAGCATCATCCGCGCGGTCCCGTCCGGCTCAAAATAGATCGACGATTCGTTTGGGTAGCCTTCTTCGAAGAGCTTCGGAACCCAGGTCTCAAAGCTCCGCCCGTCTTTGCTGCGATACAGGCGTGTGAAGTCCTTCGCGCGATCGGTCGTCCCGTAGCCTACGCTATATGCGAAGCCCTTGTGCCACTGCACCCGCCAGAGCCAGAAGTTCAACTCGCCGACCTTCACCGGGTCGCCCCACTGCTTGCCGTTCTTCGAAAACCAAACCATCGACTGGTGCGACACCGGCTCCTTCGGACGGTCCGCCGCCGCCGTGGTCAGCATCAACTCGCCTTTGGGCGTGATCGTGAGCTTCGGGTCGCGCAGGTCCAGCGCCGGGAGGCTGATGAGCGCGGCGGAGGTCCAAGCCTTGCCGTCTGCGCTCGTGATTACGCGAATCGAGCCGTCCGTCGAGACGTGCTTGGTCCCTTCGCGGAAGGCGCAGAACCACTTGTTGTCGAAGCGGATCAGATCTGTGAACGCGTTATGCGGGGCCGAATCCCAGATCCGCGTCACCATCACCAAACTAGCCAGTATCATAAGCAAGTGTCCTGGAAACTCCTGAATAGCCGCACCGTGATCGAAGACGAGTGGATCACCGTCCGCAGCAATGACTATCTTACCCGCGATGGCCGCGCGCTCAACGGCTATTATTTGATCGAGCGGAGCGACTTCGTCGTCGTCGTGGCCGAGTGCCGCGGCAAGCTTGTTCTGGTTCGCGAGCACCGCGTCGGCACCGGGCGGCAGTACCTGGGTTTTCCGGCTGGATACATTGAAGCGGGGGAAGAGCCGGTCGCCGCGGCCATGCGAGAGTTCCAGGAAGAGACCGGCTTCCAGGCGTTGAGTGGAAAGCTTCTGGCGCAACTCGATCCGCAACCGGCCTACCTGAAGAGCCGGGCGTTCCTTGTCTATGTCGAGGCCAGCGACCGGCCCATCGAGCGGGCTGGTGATGACGAAATCGATGAGGTTCTTCTGCTCGACTGGGAAAGCGCGGTCGAGAAGGCCCGCCAAGGTGAAATCAATGAAATGCAGGCCGTCGCGGCCCTCTACCTCGTCCGCGATCTATTGGGCAAGGGTTGAACGAGAAAGCTCCCGCACTAGCTCTTCCAGAGTCTGGAGCCGGGCTTTCAAATCGGCGATCTCCTGGCCTTCTGGGTCGGGCAGTTTGCCATGTTCGAGATCGTCGCCGGTCTCAGCGCGGCGCCGGACGATTTTGCCGGGGATACCGACGACTGTCGAGCCGGCCGGCACCGGATGAACGACCACGCTGCCGGCCCCGATCCGTGAGCCGTCCCCGATCTTGATATTGCCGAGCACCTTGGCACCGGTGCCGACGATCACGTGGTTGCCCAAGGTCGGGTGGCGTTTGCCACATTCTTTACCAGTTCCGCCCAACGTTACGCCTTGGTAGAGCAGAACGTCGTCGCCGATCTCGGCCGTCTCGCCGATGACGACGCCCATGCCGTGGTCGATGAAAAACCGGCGGCCAATGGTCGCGCCGGGATGGATCTCGATGCCGGTGATCCAACGGCTGAACTGCGACAGAAGGCGAGGCAGAAGCGGCACACCCGCCCGGTACATTCGATGGGCGACCCGATGCGCGAGAATCGCATGAAGGCCGGGATAGCAAAGCAGAATCTCGAGCGTGCTCTTGGCCGCCGGGTCTTCCCGGAAAACGGTGTCGATTTGCTCTCGGATCGTGGCAAACATGGATAAGCTCTTATTATGATGCCTCCGCCGCCGAAGCGGATTCATCGACTCAGAACTTCAGGCGGCGGATCATCAACCCTGCTCCACTGAAGGCGAGCCCGAAGACGAGGAACATGATCAGGGGGAAGAAGAATGTCTCGTCCCAGCGGGCGTCGAGCTCGACGTCCCAGCGGTCGTGGGGGTTAATCACGAAGCGGCACTCCTGGTCGCCGGAAGTGCAGCGTTTAGCGAGTTCCTCATAGCTTCCTCCGAAGTTACCGAGGCCGGCGTGGAGTCCGTCGAATTGGAGCACCTTGTAGGAGGAGTGATCGAGCAACCGCCGCGCGGCCGGGGTGATGACGACATTGTCCGGAAGCGGCTTCGGGGGGGCTTCGGCCGTCGGCTCCGGCACCGGTTCGAGGGTCGCGACGACCGACGGCCAGGAGAGTCGCTTGGGAATCTCGTGCCACGCGAAGAGGGCTGAGCCGATCATCGCGCCGACGCCGACGAGGAAGAAAATGGTCCAGACACCGACGAGCTTTGGGGGTCCCGCCTCGTTGGCAACCGCCCGGAAGACGAAGAAGAAGAACCCGACGAAGCAACCAAGAGACAGGTAAACGATCATTGCCACCAGCTCCGGCGACCTGCTATTCGGCAGACGGAACTCCCGAGCCTGACCGCGGATTTGGTAGATTTGATGCCGCGTCCCCGGGCCCCATCGGCGAAGCTCGTCATAGCCTTCTTCGGGATAGGTTGCGCGACCCGGCGCATCCTCCCAGTGGATCAGACGTTCGGCACCATCGGTGGTCTTCAGGTCGAGCCGAAGGATGAGATTGAGATCGGAGCCGTCACCGGGTGCGTCGAGAAGGAGGGAGCTTCTGACCACCTCAACGGGGATCGTTCGCATGCGGAGATGGGTCCAAAGGTTCGTTGCGGCTGACCAGAAACAGCCGAGTAGGAGCAGAAGCAGAAAGGCGAAGCCGATACGGGGAGCCAATCGCTTATTCCACATCATTCTAAGGTATAGTAACTATATGCTGGAAGGCTATCTTCCTCTTTTCGTGTTCTTGTCCATTTGCATCGCGTTCCCGCTGGGCGCTTTGTTGATGGGCAAATTATTGCGGCCATCGGAGCCGTTCCGCGTAAAGTTGGAAGCTTACGAATGTGGAATCGAATCCCTTGGCGGCTCCCGTGGGCGCTATACGATTCGGTTTTATCTAGTCGCTATCTTGTTCGTCATCTTCGACGTTGAAACCGTGTTTCTGTTCCCTTGGGCGGTCCGCTATAAGCAGCTGGGCTGGTTTGGGGTGGCGGAGGCGATGGCTTTCCTGGCGATCCTCGTGGTCGGTTACGTCTGGGCGTACAAGAAGGGCGCGCTCGAATGGGTCTAACCAAATTTTCCTCCGTGTTCCCGCTGCTCCCCCGCGTCCAAAACAAACTCAACTAAAATTGTGAGGAATACTATGACAGCCTCTCTTTCGGCTTCGCTACGCCGTTTTCTGCCCCTGTTGGCACTTGGAATCTGTACTGTAGGCATTGCCGCGGCTCAGCCCCGTCTTCGCCTTTCCGAGACGACACTCGGTCCGATCTCCATCGCGGTGGGTGCGAACGGCGCTCCCCGAAGTATTGATGCGACAAACGCAGGCACCGGCAGCCTTACGCTTTCCGCCCGATCGTCGGTGAGTTGGATTGTCCCGACCATTGGACCTCCCCGAGTCTGCTCGCAGGGGGGAAATACTTGCATCGCGGTTCAGTTTGCGCTGAATACGGCTTCGTTGGCTCGCGGGATCTACACGGGGATCGTGACCGTATCGGACCCGGCGGCGATTGACGCGCCGCAGACGATCACAGTGACAGTCCAAGTTGGCGGCAGCGTACCAGACGCGGTCACTCTCTTTGTCCCCACACGAACCGGTGCCACGGCCTCGGCCTCGTTTGCAACCAATAGCCCGATTCAGGGCACACCGAGCACGACAAGCGGTGGAAACTGGCTTTCCCTAGCTCTTGATGGGGCCAGCAGCTTTTCGATTACCCTGCCCTACGTGATTCGCGTAACTAACCTTGGTTTGGCAGAGGGCACCTACAACGGTTCTCTGGCTGTTTCCGGCTCCACTTTCGTCCCGGACAATAAGAACATCGCGGTGACTCTGCGGGTGACCTCGCAGCCGATCATCGCCCTCTCGCAGACGTCGGTAAGGACGCGGCTCGCGCTGACCGGCCCCCAGCAGACGACGTTCATCAACGCGACCAATGCGGGGATGGGAACGTTGACGCTAGCGGACAATCCGGCGACCGTATCGGCGGGAGCGCCTTGGCTGACGGCCACCCGTTTCCCGGGGACTAACTTCATCCAGTTAAATGCTAATTCGACGAACCTGGCGCCGGGGAATTATTCGGCGACGGTGACCATCAACAGCAACGCGGTCAATGGGCCTCAGACCGTGCCTTACGAATTCGAAGTGGTGGCCGCTGGGCCACCGCAGGTTTCGGCAGGCGGCGTGGTGGATAACGCGACTTTTGCCGGCAACGACGAATTGGGCCGAGGTGTTATCGCTGCGGTGTTCGGTGAACAATTGTTAATGCGGGACCCGGTGGCGGCGAGCGCCTTGCCGCTGCAGACCACTTTCAACGGATTGCGGGTGCTGATCAATAACCAGGCGGCACCGGTTTACTTCGCTTCGTATAACCAGATCAACTTCCAGATTCCGTACGATGCGCCGGAGGGGACGGCGACGGTTTCAGTGGAGCGGGACGGGGTGCGGTCGAACCTGACATCGGTGCGGATTGTGAATCGGGCTCCGCGGCTGCTGACGTTCGGCAGCTTTCCGGGCTACGGGATCATCGTGAACCAGGACGGG
>JBKJLJ010001059.1:0-2610 GCA_046597015.1 Bryobacteraceae bacterium | reverse complement strand
TGCTCCCCCATTGATGGAGAGCCAGAGGTTCAGGTCCGGCTGCGGAACTGCGTTTCTGACATAGACGGAGCCAAGCGGGTGAGTAACGACCTTCGTTACAGTCTATGGTAGAGTGCTCGCAATGTGTTCGCGGAGCGGGTTAACAGAAACCTTCGCCAATATTCCGAATCCTCTTGCTCCCCTCAAAAAATAAAGCGCCCCCGGCGGACGGATCCACCGGGAGCGCTGTGGGTTGGTTGGTTATTGTAAGTCGACGCTGACGGAGTTCGATGCGCCGACGCGGTTGGTCAGGATCGCGGAGACGGAGCGAATGGTTTCGACGAGCGTGGTGACGTTGACCACTTCTCCGGAGAGAGTGATCGGGATAGTGGCCGTGAACTGGCTACCAAACTGGGCCGAGGCCGTACTCTGGTACCAAGCGTTAAAGCTCGATTCAGCGGCTATCGTCACTTTTGAGGAACCGATGTTCTCTCCGGAAGTCGCGGTAAACGTGAAGTCGATCTGGGTGATTTGACGCGAGGTGGCAAAGCCGGTGACCAGGAGTTGGAAACCGGTGGACGTCTTGCCCGTAACCTGCAAGCTCAGCAACCGTGGCGCAGCGGGCGCAACGGCTAGGCTTAAGGCGGGCGGGTCCGTGGGAGTCAGGATGATGCCCCCGTCGGTCTGGAAGCTGGGGGTGAGGACGATGGAGCCCGCTACGGTGCCGGTTTGCAGGCGAACCTGCGCTTGGTTGGTAGCGAACACAGCGTCGCGCTGCCCGGCTGGGATGGTGAAGTTGACCGTTCTGCCGCCGACGGCGAATTGGACGGCGGGGTCGTTAGCGAAGACGTCGGAATTGAACGCCAAGGTCAAGGTTCCGCGGAGAGTGAGCGGGTAGACCTGAGCGAGGGAGAGGCCAACGCCCAACTGCTGACCGGGTTGTTGGGCTCCGGTGGCCCCGGTGAACTGGTAGTTCGAGATCGCCGGAGGCTGGTTGGCCAAGCCGGAGAGGGTGAACGACAAGCTATCGACACGGAGGGTGCCGGAGAGGCTGCCGGTGGCCAAGGGCGCGAAGTTCACGTCAAAAGCCAACGAGGCTCCGGGTGCCAAGGACACAGGCAGGGCGGGGACGTTGGTCGTCGTGAACGTGTTGCCGGTGGCCAGGACTCCCACGCTGTTGACGGCGGTGGGGCTGGTGCCGGTGTTCGAGATGACGAAGCGGACGGTGGCGGTTTGGCCGGCCACTACGGGCGGGAAGATGACACTGCCGGCATTGGTGATGGCGGTGGTGACGGGTCCGGCGACGTAGGAGAAGGTTAGATTCGAACCGAGGCCGTTGGAGACGACGTCGAAGGAATCATCGCCGATGCGAAGGCGACCGGTGAAGCGACCGGGAGCGGTGGGGGTGAACGTCACGGCGACCGTCGCGGTGCCGCCCGGGGTAAGGGTGGCGGGGAGGAACGGGGCGTCGGTGACGGTGAAGCCAGCGCCTTGAACGCCGATGACGGCGATGCGGCCGTCAGCGTTGCCGGCGTTTTTGACGCGGAGGGTGACGACGCTTTTGTCGCCGACGGCGATGTCGGGGACGGCGACCGTGGCCCCGCGCGGCAAGGCGGTGGACGCGGATCCATTGACGAGTTCGTAGCTGTAGACGGGGCCAGAGCTAGAACCGGTGATGTTGAAGTTGACGACCCGGTCGACCAGTTCGATCCGGACGGAGCCGGTGCTGGTTTCGATGGTGGTGGGCGCGTACCGGACGGCGAAGCGGACTTCGCGATTCGGATCAATGGTGGTTGGCGGGTTCGGCAGGGAGGTGAGCGAGAAGGCTGCACCGGTGGCGGTAATATTGCCAATGGTTCCCGTGCCGCTGCCTCGATTACCGATGAGCACGGCGGCCGAGGCGGTTTCGTTGACGGCGGTGGACGGGAAGGCGATGGTGCCGCCGCTCTGGATGGGCGTGGCATTCGCGGACGGGGGCGGCAGGTAGGTGAACGTGTAGTCCGGGGCAACGCCGTTCAGGTTCAGGCCGGCGGAATTGCTGGTGATACGGCCTCCGGCGGGTATCGGCGGGGGCGTATCGGTATAGAAGAAGCGAATGGCGCCGACGGCTCGTTGCCCGGAGGTGGGTTGGAAGCGGACGGAGACCGAGAAGCTTTCGTTCGGCAGGTAGTTGACTTCCGGGGCGGGCGCGCCGGTGACGGTGAAGTCGGTAGCCCCGGTGATTTCGACGCGGGTGATGTTAATGGTCCCGGTGCCGCGATTGGTGACGGAGACGCTGGCGTCGAGAGGTTTCCCGATGGCGTCGGCGCTGAACTGAATGGTCCCGTTGTCGGAAAGGGTCTGCACGGCTCCGGAGACCTGAACGCGGAAGGACAGCGGGAGGCTGGTTTGCGCGGGCAGGAAGGCGGCGGCAAGGAGTAGTAGGGGGATGAGGCGTTTCATGGTTACTGATCCCTCCCGGCGGGGACGAAGTAGACTTGCAAAGCGTTCCTTGAGTCGAGGACGTAGAGGGGCTCGGTGGAGGAGCCGGTGTTTAAGAGCGCGAGCGGATTGGCACCGAGTGATTCCATGCGGGTGGGCAGAAAATCGAGTTCCAGAGAGGCGGTTCGCACTTTCGAAGCGAGGTCGAAG
>JBKJLJ010000908.1:0-3432 GCA_046597015.1 Bryobacteraceae bacterium | reverse complement strand
GATCACTCACCGCGCTGATCACTTCCACCACTCGCGGCATCCGTGTATTCGCCGGCGCCAACTGCGCCCGCACCACTCCTCCCGGATTCACCGTCGAGTGGATGTTCAGATAGTGATTCTCGGGGTTCCGCAAGAGAGCGTTCAACGAAGTCAACGCCTGTCCGCCGGTCACGTTCACGGTCCGCCAAACATTGCCGAAACCGTTCGTCGAAACCACGCTCCGGTCGCCCGCCGCGAGGCCGCTATTGAGCGTCACTGGCCCGTTCACGCCCGCCGCTCCGTCATGGATATGCAGCCCAGTAAACGTCACTGCCGCCGGGAAGCGATAGTTGACGTCGAAGGTGAGCCGCGCCGCCGTGACGTTCCCCGTCCGATCCCGCAGAGCGTTGATGTAGGCATTGCCCGAGGCCGTTGCGTCCAACCCCGTAATCGCCGGAACCTCATTCGAAGTGAGCATGTTGGTCCGGAAGGTGATGGCTTCGGTATCAGCCAACTGGGAGCGAATCATACCGCCGGGAAAGACCGTCGTATGCAGGTTCAGATAGTAGTCAGCGGGACTGTCAAAGATCCCTTCCAGCGTCGCCACTTGCACCGGTACACCCGGAGCTACTTCCACGCGATAGAACAGATTTCCCGCCCCGGTCGAAGAGGCAGGAACCGAGTTGGCACCCGCCGCAATGCCGGTGTTGATGATCACCGGGCCATTCACGCCCGCGGCACCATTGTGAATGTGCATGCCCGTGAAAATCGCATCACCCGGCACTTGATAGTCCACATCGAAAATCACGACCCCAGCCGCGAGTTGCCCGCCGCTATAGGCCCGCAGCGCTTCAATCGTCCCGACGCCATTCGCCGTCACGGTCGTGATCGCCGGTACTTCGTTGGCCGTCGAAAGCCGCGCCAGCAGAACCGCCCGCTCCGCCGGCATCACTTGCCCGCGGATAATGCCGCCCGGGTAAACCGACGTGTGCATGTTCACGTAGTATCCCGACGGATTCGAAAACAGCCCGCGCAACGAAGCCAAGCCTGCCATGTCTCCTGGCAGAACCTGAGCCTGGCGCACCACCTGTCCACGGAAGGGGGCGGCAACCGCCACCGATGCATCTCCCGCCGCAATACCCGTATTGATGGTCACCCCTGCATTCACGCCCGCTGGACCATTGTGAATATGCAGCCCGGTCACGGTCGCTTCTCCCGGAAAGGTGTAAAGCACCACGAAATCTACGGAACCGGAAACGATCTGGTCCTGCGCGTCTCGCTGCACGTGAGCGTACAGCAGCGCGGTCCCTCGGGCGTCATAGCCAACAATGGCGGGTACTTCATTCGCTGGCGATAAGGCCGCGAGAAATGTCGCCGTCTCAACACGCTGAGCCAGCGCGGAAACAGCAAACAGGGCAAAAGCAAGGATAGTCTTTTTCATTGGGACGAATGTCTCTACCTGGACAATATCTGAAAAGATGCCGGAGTGCACGACACGGCACTAATAATTAACATCTAGTTAACACGCGTCCGGGCCACCGCCCCCTGCCAACCCGCCCACAACCCTTCCCGCTCCGACGCCAACATCACGGGCTCGAAGCTCCGATCCGCCTGCCAAAACGCCTCCACCTCAGCCAGCGATTGCCAAAACCCCACCGCCAACCCCGCCAAATAGGCCGCCCCCAACGCCGTCGTCTCGCTATCCTTCGGCCTGACTACCGGCCGCCCGAGAATATCCGCCTGAAACTGCATCAGAAAATTATTCTGCGCCGCTCCTCCGTCCACCCGCAACTCGGTCAACGGCGCTCCGCTATCGGCCTCCATTGCCGTCACCAACTCCCGCGTCTGGTAGGCCATGCTCTCGAGCGTGGCCCGCACAATCTCATTCCGACCCGTCGCCAGCGTCATTCCCGTCAAACTGGCTCGTGCCGAAGCGTCCCAATGCGGTGCGCCCAGCCCCACAAACGCCGGCACCAAATACACGCCTCCGGTGTTCGGCACCGACATCGCAATCTGCTCAGTATCCGGCGCCGACTCAATCAAACCCACTTTATCCCGCAACCACTGCACCGCCGCCCCCGCGATAAATATCGAACCTTCCACCGCAAACTGTGCCGTCGCGTCCAGCCCTGCCGCTCGCGTAGCCAGTAATCGGTTCTTCGACACCGGCATCTCCGTGCCCGTATGCAGCAGCGCAAAACAGCCCGTACCGTAGGTATTCTTCGATAGCCCTTTCCGGAAACAAGCCTGCCCCGCCAACGCCGCCTGCTGATCACCCGCGATTCCCGCAATCGGAATTTCCATCCCCAGCACCGTCGCCGCGGCCATCCCGCAAATTCCGCTCGAAGGCACAATCCGCGGCATCATGCTCCGCGGAATCCGAAACACCCGCAATAGAGCATCGTCCCATTCGCCGGTCGCCAGGTCCATCAGCATCGTTCGCGAGGCGTTTGTCGGGTCCGTCACATGCGCCTTCCGGTCCGATAGGTTCCAGATCAACCACGAATCGATGTTCCCAAACAGCAGATCGCCCGCCTCAGCCCGCTCCCGCGCGCCCGGGGTATGATCCAAAATCCATTCCACCTTACTCCCCGAAAAATACGCGTCGATCACTAGCCCGGTCTTCGCCGCCACCCAAGCCCCGTCGCTCGAAGCCGCTAACGCCTTGCATCGCTCCGCCGTTCGCCGGCACTGCCACACGATCGCCGGTGCCACCGGCACCCCCGTGTGCCGGTCCCAAACCACCGTCGTCTCCCGTTGATTCGTGATCCCAATGGCGGCGATTTCGAGCGGCTGCGCGCCCATCTCGGCCATGGTCCGCCGCATGGCATCTAACTGCGCACTCCAAATCTGGCTGGCGTCCTGCTCCACCCACCCCGATTCCGGGTACCGGCAAGGCGTCGGAATCGCCGCCATGGCCAGCCGTTTCCCCTCCCGGTCGTAAAGAGCCGCACGGGCCGTCGTAGTTCCTTCGTCGAGGGAGAGAATATAGCGCACCCGCCGATTATAATGGAGAGACATGTTCTTCAAGCTCGCCACCAAAAAAGTAACCACCTTTGCCGATCGTCTTGCCGCCGCCAAAGCCCAGGGCTTCGCGGCCGAAAGCGTCGCCGGCGGGTATCTGGTCACCCGCAAAGGCTGCGCCGCCGTCGTCAAAGAGGTCGCCGATGGCCAAGCCGAAATCACCGAGCATGGCATTCTCAGCGGCAAGCAGGTCGCCCGCCTGATGCACGGCGGATACCAGATGTTCTTTCTCACCGCCGATGGCCACCAACATCCGGCCCTCGCCGAACACCTCAAAGCGGTCCATACGTTTAAAGAAGATCTCACCGAAACCCTCGGTGCCACCAGCCTCTACAACACCTCGCTCGGCAGCACCTGCAGCGGCCATGTTTATGACCGCGTCAAGGACCGCGATCACGTCGTCGCCAAACGCCCCTGGGAATAGCCGCG
>JBKJLJ010000863.1:0-3832 GCA_046597015.1 Bryobacteraceae bacterium | reverse complement strand
GCTTGGCTGCTTCAACAATCAACGTCTGCATGAGCGCCATTCGTCGTCTTGCCGCCGAAGCCGCCGACAATAACCTCATGGACCCGAACCTTGCATCGGGAATCGGTCGAGTTAAGGGTGTCAAACGAGAAGGTGTTCGTACCGGGAGTTGGTTGACCGTCCAACAGGCAGAACAATTGATCAACGCACCGGACACCGATTCATTGAAAGGCAAACGTGACCGGGCGCTCCTCGCTATTCTGATCGGCTGCGGATTGCGACGTGAAGAGACCGCATTCCTTACGCTCGAACACATCCAACAACGAGAGGCCAGATGGGTGGTCGTGGACATGAAGGGCAAGGGCGGCAGAGTCCGCACTATTCCAATGCCGTCGTGGACGAAAATTGCAATTGATGAGTGGACGACGGCGGCTGGATTCACAGCAGGCCGATTGTTCCGCCCAGTTAACAAGGGTGGCAACATTGCAGGGGAGAGTATGACCGCCCAAAGCATCTTCGAGACGGTCAAAAAGTATGCCACCGAAATCGGGGTCAAGGAAATTGCACCGCACGAGCTGAGACGGACTTTTGCAAAACTGGCACACAAGGGCCGTGCGGCACTGGAGCAGATTCAACTTTCCTTGGGTCACGCCAGTATTCAAACAACTGAGCGTTACCTCGGCGTGCGGCAGGACTTGACAGATGCGCCGTGTGATCGGCTTGGATTGAAGCTGTCGAGTTTTGGAGATTAAGATGAAGCGATTGGACACTTTCGGTACCGTCGAAATCATGTTCGAGTTCAGTAAGGCGATTCGTCATGGTCTCATCACCCTTGAGAGCTTGAACGAACTCGACGGCGCTGATCGTCACAAATTCAGTGCCCTGTCCGAAGGCGTTCGTCTTGCTCACGAAGAAGCAGCGTCGTACATAGTTTCGTTGATCGGCCACAGATCGACTGCGGGTGAACCGCGTCGCAGGTGAACGAATGAATCAATCATCGAATTCCTCGGAGTCCGGAGCGCCGCTGCGAACCGACGAGGCGCAAGTCAGCCCTGCGATCAAGGCATGGTTGAAGAACGTGCTGGTTCCTGCGATGGTCAAGCAGTACATCGATTCCCACTGTGTCGCTGTACGGTCGGTTCCGGTGGCCGGGGTGACAAAGAGGTTCATTCAGTCGAGCGGTGAGCGGAACCGCCAGCCTTGCAACAAACCGTACGAGCAGATTAGTATCAATCAAAATGCCGTTCTTCCGGGCGTTTCGACTGAAAACGTCCAAATCCGTCATCAGCTTGCAAGATTCATTGCAACCGGATCACCTGTCTCGATGTCGATAAGGATCGTTTTATACTCGAGGGGCAAACTTGCACCCAGAGATCGGATCAAGTCGGGCGCCGAAACGCGTCGCTTGGGAAATCCTAGGGTAATCCGCCAAACCCGACGATTCTTGTACACGTCCTGCTCGACTTCTTCGAGGGTATATTCCCTCTCGCCGAGTAGCTCTATCGCGTATTTTTTGGAGCGGGTGAAGGCGTCCTGCGTGCTAATCACAGTTACGAAAATATCACATCGACGCCCTAAGCCACTTGAACGAAACCTATTCCAGGGCGGTTCGGAGCGCTATTTTGGATAACGCTCCTGCCGTGCGAAGCGACAAATCCTTTGTGCGCCTCCTCCTGCATGCGCGACCGTTCGGCGACGGGGATCTCGCCCTCGTCGTAGCGCATCACCTGCAATTCGCTCGCCACCCCGTCTGCGATTTGCATAGGTTCGTGTGGGCTGACAATCCGGAAGCAAGAACGCCAGCGAGCGGGATCTTAACCAAAGTAATCAGGATGCGTCTCATTCGACCCGATCTTTGGCCGCTGCTGTTGTGTTCGTTTGCCACTGCATGTTGTTCGGCGAGTCTTGTCCTCCGCGTTTCAGCGCTTGGCGATGATCAATGACATAGCCTGGGCATCCGCCCGACTTCTTTCCGGTGGACGGGCAGGGGTTCTTACGTTGGAAGGACGATCGCGCTGAGCTGCTGCGATGGATCTTCCCATTCGAACCCCGGGTGCAACTGGTGCAACGGACTTTGGGTGCACGCGTTGCCTTGGCGAGGCGGGGGGATGCCGCGTGGGTTGATCTGGGGGAGCGGGCATGAGCGCCGGACCTGCCGCCGCTGCTTTTGGCGGCAGCCGTGTCGCTGAGGCAGAAAACGGCGAGAAGGAACGTCAAAGATCGAATCAGCATAGGGTTCTCCTAATCCGTCCGCTTCCGCGGGCGTCTGTTGTTACTCTTGTCTCCATCCGGACACCCTCTCGAATGCCCATCAACATGGGTTCCATTCTTTCCGGTGTAACTGTGAACCTTGGTAGCGTCAGCGCAGCTCGTTGTGGGGGTGGCGGGCTGGAGCGGTTGCCCAGGAACCGCAGGCCCATGACCACCGCCGCGCCGGCAACACCCAGTCTGACCCTCGTTCCCACTGGCGGACTGTCCTTGAACTGGAAGAAATCCGGGGGATTAATGGGAGGCAACCCCGGCTCGAGTGGAGCTGTTTTTAGTCGGGCGAACGGTGGCTTAAGTGGGTTGAAGTTCAGCTTTGGCATGGCTACGAAGTGGATCCAACCGCTTTGGTGTCATCCTCGTCTAAAGACGACCTTCCCGGCGCGAGGCTCAGCTTTAACCAGCAACAGTCCCGGCCAGGCAGTTATCAAGTCTATTACATCGAGGGCGCGCACGGATGACGTTACGTCGTCGCTGCGACCTGCCACGCCACCTCGATTCCTACGGGGCCTGGCTGACGCCTCTCTTTCGAGAATGCAACCCTTCCTAGCCAACCATTTTTGCTAGACTTTCCTGGAACGAGCCCGAAACGCCGTGGAATCGGTAGGATTCTCATAACCACAGGGTATAAGAATGGCGCTCCTGGAGCAGTTTGCGGGGGTTGCCGACAATGTTCGGGCTGCGTTCCTGCGCGGTGACTTCGACGGGGCGCCGTTTTCGGCTATGAAAGTCGCACCCTCCGGCTGGGCCTCGGAGCAGTCGACGGGACTACTCTCGGAGGAGAAAAACATCGGACCCGTTCCCCACGGAGAACCATTTAACCCGAGGGTGGACCAAATTAAAGCATCAAACTGGCCCAATTGGCTTTGACGGAAGCATCGAAGTTGGCAATTGAGGCTCAATCCTTGGACCTCCTCCAGAAGAGTGCAGCGCCGAGGGCCAGGCATAGAAAACCCCCGAGAGAAATGTTGTTTCCCAAGCGGCTTCCCACAAATTTGGCCGTGACATTGGACTTGCCCGGAGGGATTTCCACCGCAGCCACCACCAGGTGATCGGATTCTTCAGGCTTAATCGATCTGGTTGCCCCATTTACCGTAACCTCCAAGAAGCCAGGATAGAAGAGCATCGGCAGTTGCGCCATTGTGTTAGAAACACTGTTGAATTCACATTGCAATGTATCGCCTCGCAGACTGCATGATTTCTCGGCCTGTGCCTTGCGAACCGACTGCCCCTTGCGTTGATAGTTAAAAGCAGTTGCGAACATAAACAGTCTTCGCTTATCCTGCGGCCCAGGCGTAAAGGCACAGGGTGAATCGAAACTGATTTCAATGTTCGTCGCGTTCCCGGCGGCCTGTAAGAGATCCCTCCCGGGGATGACCGCCGAGAAGGCTGTGAACCGGGTAGGCACTATTATCTTGTTAGAGCCGACAAGCACGTGGAGTTCCTGACAACCTTTGGCTTCAGGCACCTGCTGCCCTGAGATAGTCAATTCGCCATCCGTCTCCCGTAACTGAGTGTTCGAGAAACGTATCTTGGCGCCGAGATTAAGCCAGCCATCGTCGAAAATAAGTGGCCCTTGGACATAGGT
>JBKJLJ010000692.1:0-6895 GCA_046597015.1 Bryobacteraceae bacterium | reverse complement strand
GGCCAAACAATCTAGAACGGTTCCCACGCGCAGGTTACCAAAGTGCGGATTATCCCGCATCTCGCTCAGCCAGGTAACCGCCCAAGCGCCCGGCAGGCGGACGATGCGGCTGTGGGTGGCCGGGGGGTAGAGTTCGGCGAGTACCGGCTGAGTTCGTTCGGCGATCAGACAGAACTCGCCCCGGGTCTGCTCCCAGATTTCGTTGGCCCAATCGCCGAACCGCTCTTCGGTCCTGGCTGGTCCTCTGGGGCCGGGCAGCAGCCCGCGCCAGTGGAGCCCCGCTGCGGCCAGCCAGCCCAGGCCGGTACCGGCCAGCAGGTCGGCCGCCACCCGCCGGGCGGGCGTGGAGCGCGCCGCCGAGACCTGCCGGAAGAAGCGGCTCGCGTGATGGATGCGGAACAGGAACGGGGCCAGGCGAAGGGTGAACCCGCGGGCGGCCAGCAGCTTGGCAACCGGGCGGTCCAGGCCGCCCATGCCCGTCGTGAACAGGTAAGAGTTCTGGCGCAGCGCGTCCTGCATCAGTTGCAGTCCCACGGCACCGAACTTCCGGTTGACGATGCCTTCTGAAACCGGCGCCTGGTAGCCTCCGGCTTCAATGGCTGCCCCGCCCGCCCAAAAACGTTGCGTTTTCAATAGATAGCCGCCGCGCACGGCTTCGCCATCGAGCGCCAGGCGCCAACGTGGACGAATCAACCGGTGGGCGTTTTCCGGTTCCAAAGCCTGCGCTGGCAGCAGGAAGCCGCTCTCTACGCCGCCTTCGGCCAAGCGGTAGTTGCATTCTTGCGCGGCGGCGGCGTGCTCCGGGCCATAGTCGACAAAGGTAATGGGCATCGGCGGCTAGGCGGTCCCGTAGCGGATTTTGTGCCAGAGCCATCGGCGTTCGAGCGCCGCCATTTCGCTCGGGGTGAGAGTATGCGCGCCGCCGCGCTGGACGATCAGATAGTCGAGCAGCGTTCCCACCGGAATGAACCAACCGTTCTTCCGGCTCAGACGGGTGATGAGCTCCCGAAAACGGGGGTTGACGGTCTTGCCGTCCGAATAGCCGTGGCCGAAATGGGTATAGAGTATGCAGGCGCCGCTCTCGGCTTCCAGTTGATCCTGATTGGCTTCGGTGAGCGTGGCGCAGGCGCGCGGGCAGTTGGAACCTTCCGAGGAGCTATACCAGTAGCGGACATACGGCCGGGTAGGATCGTGATACGGAAACAACGGCGAGTCCTTCAGCGTATTGATGCCGGGAAAAACGAAGTTCCGGACGTAGGTGATCTGCTCCCGGCACAGGTCGCCCCAGAAATACGGATGACCTTCCACGTGCCCAAAGAACTGATTCTTTCCCGAGCCGCGGGTGAGGACGTTATAGAGGCTCCGCCGCCAGCCGCTCACGCGGTTCTCCCCCCAGTACAGGTTCTCCTGACAAAAATAATGATGCGCGAAGGTTTTGGGCGAACTGCCGAACAGTTCAGCAAACCGGGCGAGTCCGGCTTGCGTCTCCTCGCGCGTGGAGGTGTGCAGGGTGACGTTGTGCAGCCCCATTTCGAAGCCAGCCTGCTGAATACGCTGGCACCAGGCGGCGTAGTCCGGCTCGGCGCAAGTGCCGCCATGGTCGGAAGGTTCGCGCGGTCCGCGCACCGGCCAAACCCCCTTGGTGGTGCGGAGGCCTAGTTCTTCCAGTAAGCCATAGACAGCCTTTCCGCTAGCCAGAGTCTGCGAATCGGGATCGTCAAAAATAGTGAAAGCGAACGATTTTCCGTCCGGCCAGCGTATCGGGGAGGCAGTAACCACAAACCAGAATCCTAGCATTCCTTTCGGCCTCCAGCTCTGGTTCCTTTAGAATGGGAAGCGGAGTGGATACCGACAGATGAAGTTGACGGAGGCGTTGCAGCTTCTGCAAGCTGCGCCGCAAGCACCGCTCTGGCGAGCGGAGTTGGTGTGTGGATTCACGCCCCTGCACTTCGCCACCTGGCTGCGGGCGCATCTGCAACGGCGTTTACCGAATCGCCGGGTGGATCTGCAACCGGGCCTATTTGGCGACTGGGCCGGGAACCTGGAGCGGGCGGCTGCGGCGCGGCCGGACGCCATCTTGGCCGTGCTCGAGTGGGAAGATATCGATCCGCGGCTGGGTCTGCGGCAGCTCGGCGGCTGGCTATCGGCCCAGCGGCAGGACATCGCGGTTAGCGCTCGGCAGCGGTTGGCACAGTTCACTGTCCTTCTCGCGCAGGCCGAATCTCCGGTGGCCTTGGCTCTGCCGACGCTGCCTCTGCCTCCGGCTGCCCATACGCCACCGGGCCAAGCGAGCGCGTGGGAGGCCTCGTTGCAAGCGTTGCTGGCCGAAGCGGCCGCGCAGTGGGCGGAGTTGCCGGGTTTGCGCCTGCTTTCGACCGACGGCTTCCCCGCCCCGCGCTTTGATCTAGCTGCCTGTCTGCAAACCGGTTTCCCCTACACCAAACCGCATGCTGAAGCTCTGGCCGCGGCGCTCGCGAACCTCGTTGCGCCTGCACCTCTGATGAAGGGCATCATCACGGATCTCGACGATACGCTGTGGTCGGGCATCGCCGGCGACGCCGGTCCGGACGGCGTGCACTGGGACCTGGAACACCACGCGCAACCACATGGCCTCTATCAACAACTCCTGGCCTCGCTAGCTGAATCCGGAGTGCTGGTGGCAGTCGCCAGCAAGAACGAACCCACCGTCGTCGAACAGGTTTTTGCCCGCCCGGGCATGTGCCTGCCGGCTAAAAGCGTCTTCCCGTTCGAGGTACATTGGAACCCGAAATCGCAGTCGGTGGCGGCGATTCTGGCGGCTTGGAACGTCGGGGCCGATAGCGTGATTTTCGTCGACGATAGCCCGATGGAGCTGGCCGAGGTCGGGGCCGCGTTTCCGGCGATCGGATTGGTTCGTTTTCCCACCGGCAAAACCGCTGAGGTGTGGACACTGCTTCACGATTTGCGCGCAAAGTTCGGCAAGAGCACGATTTCTGAAGAGGACCGGCTCCGCGCGGCCAGCCTGCGGCAGGCTTCGCCAGCGGTAAGCGCCGACCCGGAAGCGTTTCTGACTGGCGCCGAAGCGCGCCTGGAGTTCCACTTCTCGCCGGACCCGGCCGACCCGCGGCCACTCGAACTGATCAACAAAACGAACCAGTTCAACCTGAACGGCCGACGGCTCACCGAAGTGGACTGGCGGCGCTACCTGCGGGAGCCCGGCCACTTTGGGGCCGTGGTCAGCTATACGGACAAGTACGGACCGCTCGGCAAGATCGCCGTTCTCGCCGGACGGGCCGAAGCGGGTGAGCTGCATCTGGATAGCTGGGTAATCAGTTGCCGGGCGTTCTCCCGGCGGATTGAGCATATGACGCTGGAGGTGCTGTTCGACCGGTTTCCGGCGTCGTCTACGATTGGGTTCGATGTGCAGCCCACCGAACGCAATCAGCCCATGCGTTCGCTGTGGACCGGTTTGGGGCTTCCCTTCGACGCTTCGGCCCGCCTGTCGCGGGAGGAGTTCGAAGTCAGGCGTCCGGCATTACCTCATCAAAAGGAGATTTTCGATTGACCGATCTCGAAGTTCGTCTGGTTCGCTGTCTGCAGACCGTGTTTCCGGCGCTGAGTGAAGAGCAAGCGAGGGCGGCCACGCAGGACAACGTGGAAGGGTGGGATTCGGTGGCGATGCTCACGCTACTCACCGTGATGGAAGAAGAGTTCGAAATAGCGGCTGACTATGACCGGGCGGAAGAACTGACCAGTTATTCCGGGCTGCTTGGCTACCTGCGGGAAATGTAAGGCCGGGCTGGTTCAGCCCGGCCCGGATGGCCTGTGTCTACGGAATTGCCGAGAACAGGCTGCTTTGCGCTACGGTTTGATTGAATGCGTCGCGATAGTGCACCCGATAGTAGGTAACTCGTCCCACGGTGGCTGGTATATAGAGCGTGCAGCCGCCTACGCAGGCCTGAGAAACAGTGAAGAAGCCGCCTCCGGCGGTATTGCCAAATTCGGCCACGGCGCTCGTGATGGACGTTAGAATGCCAGGCGGTTTGACACTCACTGTGATCGTGGCGGACAAGCCTCCGGATGACGCAGTTAGAAAAGAACCCGTCTTCTGGCTGCCGCATACTATACGGTAGAAGTAGCTCGTGCCTGGGGTCAGGCCGCTAATGATGATCATCCGTGCTGGTCCCCCCGTGCCGCTGCTGGTCCGTGTCACGGTTCCTGTGAAGGTGGGGTCTGTGCTGATATCAGCGGCGCAAGCGCCGGTAAAGGCCGAAGAAAAAGTCAAAGTTGCCTGTTGATCCCCGGCCGCAACAGTTACCTGCCCGATGATTCCTTGCGCTCGCTCCAGATCGTATTGGCTGGGGCCCATGCTGGCGCCATCGGATGCCGGTCCGCTCAGGCCTGTCACCACGGGTGCGCCCGAGCGGAAAGGAGAGGTGGACCGCAACCGGAACTTTCCGCTGGCGGCATCTTCAAACCCCAGCCCCCCCTCGACATTCTGCCAGAAATTATTTGCCGGGTAGGTGCTGGGATTCTGGCCGGAGTTATTCACAAT
Source organism: Bryobacteraceae bacterium (assembly GCA_046597015.1). Lineage (GTDB taxonomy): Bacteria > Acidobacteriota > Terriglobia > Bryobacterales > Bryobacteraceae. The sequence goes on along the minus strand of JBKJLJ010000692.1, from coordinate 2,361 downwards.
CGCGTTTCGCTCCATCCTCCATCCGTTCCATCCGCACGCCAGACTTGCCGTGCCGAGGGCGCAACCTGGTGTCACCAGTCCACCATAGCCGTTGGCGAAGCTATGCCAAACGATGTTGTCGCGGAAGTCCAGTCCGGCGCTGGGCCCATATTGCTCCCAAAGAAAGCCGGGCCATAGTCCTTTGTTTTCCCTGCACAGGTTGTGCCGGAGGGTAATATCCTCAGCGCCAAACTGGATGGTAAAACAGTGGCCTGGCCGCACGGAGCCGCTTACGGCGGATAGATATCCGTCGATACCCAGCAGCATATTATTTGCGATCACAATCCGCCGGGCCACCGTCATCTGAGAAAAAACAACGTCATTATGCCCAATAATGTAGACCCCGCCAGGACCATTGAGAAATGTATTGTTCGTAATCTGGATATCCTGCATCTTGCGGGTCGAAGTCGACCCGGCGCGAGGGCTGAGAGCGATGAAATGAGCCTGATTGACCGTGGCGAAGTTTCCGTCGCAGAGATTGCCATCGATCACCCAGCGTTCTCCAGCTTTCAGCTCGATGCAGTGCCGGGCATGGTAAAACAAGCCCGTGGCTGCCGCGTTCTCCGGGGAGCCGCTCCGGTACCGTGCCGGTTTAGCGATCGTATTTCGCGTAATCGTGACGTTGGTAGCCATGCCGGTTGTATCGTCGGTTGCGATGATCCCAAATCCGGTACCTTCAATCAGGTTGTTGTCGAATAGCAACAGGTCGCCCCCGCTGATATTGAAGATCTGAGTTTCCGTCTGGCCGCTGCCGGCGTCACTATCGACCAGCCAGTAGCTGATTTTGTCAATGTGGTTTCCCACGAAGGCTACGCTGCTGGCTTCGCTGTTCACCATCTGCTGCATCCGCTGCGGATAATCGAGAGCCGTTAGGCGGCAGCGGTCGAAAATGATGTGATGGACCGAAGCGGGCAACTGAAAATGCCCCACGTAGTAGGACCCATCCGTACCGTAGGCGTTCAAGAAAACCGGGTGCGGGTTCGGGAACGGAACTACCGAAAACTGGATTCCCAGAAACCGGTAGTGATGGGCATTCGTGTTGAAGGTGAACGCGAAGTAGCGGCCCAACTGCATGCGATAGAGCTTCCCGGAGGGTGCGCACCAGTAAATTCCGGTCGGCGAACTATTGACATCGCTCTTGTAGTACCAAGTGGAGGCTATGCAGGAAGCCGGAGGCGTCCCGGTAAAGGCGGTTCTCGCTACCAGGGAATATCCATTGGTGGAAGGGCTGGAACAGGCCTTGAGAGACCAGACGTTGCTCAACGAGGCAAGGAAGTCCCACCACAGTTGTCCGGTGGTGCAAGTTCCGTTGGAGTTGGGCGAAGCGAGTTCGCGAACCCCCCATACGTTGTTGCGCAGTGTTGGCATGCGAGAGAAGAAGGTAGGATCCACCCGGCTGCCTTCGGGCGGCAATTCCTCATCCAGGGCCGCGCTGCGAATAATAATTTCACCAGTACCATTCGGATTTGGCCCGGTTTTGGCGGGTAAATAGAAGGAAGACTGATTCGCATCTCCGGCACCGACGTCCCGGCCAAGGGCGCAATCGGCGTTTGCGGGAACCAGAATTTCGTAGTCCAAGTCCCCATCCATTAAAGCCACCGCATTAATGCGGGTTTGAAAGTCGCTGCAATCGGCCGCCACGGTAAAACGTCGGAAGGAGGGCACCGTCGGTTTGGGCGGCACCGTTAGGCGCACCGTCGGCACCGGCATGGCAGGCAGTGGGACGGGCGCGTCTGCAGTGACAAACGTGCGAACAGTGGGGTCGCAGCTGCTGCCGTTGTTACAAACCTTGTAGTAGTAGGTTGTGCTCGCGCTCAGGCCGCTCAGGTACTGGTGATGCTCGGTCGCGATCACCGGCGTATCTTCGTTCTTATTTGAGCCGAGAGCCGCGGTGATTCCGTACTGAATTAATGACGACTGCCCGGATGCCGTATTCCAGTTGATGTTCACCGAGCTGTAAGTAATGTGGCTAACGTTGACGTTGCTGATGCCCTGCGCGAGCAGCGAGACAGCGAACAGGCTCAGCGGAGCGAGACGAAAAAAGAGAGTAAACATGATTAGAAGCTCCGGAGAATCGTGGCTCGATAGTTGTAACTGGGAACGCTGACCGGCGCGCCCGTGTGATTGCATAGCCGCGCGCGCACCGTGTCCGCGGCGGATACGTACATGGTTCCGCTCAGGCCGGCCGGCAGCGCCGCGGGCCAGCCGGGGGCGACGGAGTTGTTTTCGGCGGCGCCGGATAAAGGAATGGACAGCTCCGTGCAGGTGGCCGCCGCCACCGACCCGAACGCGAGAACGGTCTGGACCGAAAGAAAGGACGGA
>JBKJLJ010000390.1:0-5224 GCA_046597015.1 Bryobacteraceae bacterium | reverse complement strand
CGAGAATCAAAGCCGGCTTTGACACGGCCCGACGGTGGCCAGTTTGGCCGCCACATTCGGACGAGGCGCAATGACCAACGGCTGGACCGACGTCGCCAACGCCGACGTCGTGCTCGTTATGGGCGGCAACCCCGCTGAAAACCATCCCGTCGGCTTCCGTTTCGTGCTCGAAGCCAAGCGCCTCCGCAAAGCCAAAATCGTCTGCATCGATCCGCGCTTCACCCGCACCGCCGCCGTCAGCGATCTCTACGTCCCCATCCGCTCCGGCACCGACATCGCCTTCCTCGGCGGCCTCATCCACTACGCCATTTCGAACAACAAGTATCAGCGCAAATACGTCGAACTGAATACGAACGCCAGCTTCCTCATCGCCGAAGGCTTTGGCTTCTCCGAGGGCCATTTCTCCGGCTGGAAAGACGGTAAGTACGACAAGGCCACCTGGCAGTACGAACTCGATGGCCAGGGCTACGCCAAGGTCGACACGACCCTCGAACATCCCCGCTGCGTCTTCCAGTTGATGAAGACGCACTACTCGCGCTACACCCCCGAGGTAGTCGCCAACATCTGCGGTTGCACGAGCGAAGAGTTCGTCAAAGCGGCGGAGATGATCACCATCGCGGCCGCCGCCGACAAGAGCGGCACGGTCCTCTACGCCCTGGGCTGGACCCATCACAGCTTCGCCGTCCAGTTGATCCATGCCGCGGCCATGGTGCAGTTGCTAATGGGCAACATAGGCATGCCCGGAGGCGGCGTCAACGCCCAACGCGGCCACGCCAACATCCAGGGCTCAACCGACATGGGAGCCTGGAATACCCTCCCGGGGTATCTCAAAATCCCCCGCGCCAACCACGAAAATTTGGCCGACTACATGAAAGCCAATACGCCGAAGGCGCTGCGGCCGAATAGCCTGAACTATCTTGGCAATACGCCCAAGTTTATGACCAGCCTGCTGAAGGCTTACTACGGTTCCCACGCGACAAAAGCCAACGATTTCGGCTACGACTGGCTCCCCAAAGTAGAAGAAGGGGCCGACCATTCCTGGGGCACGTTCTTCGACCAAATGCACGCCGGCCAGATGGACGGGCTCATCAGCTTCGGCATGAATCCCGTAGCGAATGGCCCCAATACGCCGAAGATGATCCGGGCCCTCTCCAAACTCAAATGGCTCATCGTCGCCGAGAACTTCGAGACTGAAACCGCCGCCTTCTGGCGCGCCAAGGAACTGGCCGACAAAGAGTATCCCCAGTCCCTGAAAGCCGACGATATTCAAACCGAAGTCTTCCTCCTGCCCGCCGCCTGCTTCGCCGAAAAGGACGGAGCCTTCGTCAACTCCTCCCGTTGGTTGCAGTGGAAGGAAGCCGCCGTCGACCCACCCGGCGACGCGCGTCGAGACCAGGACATCATCTCTGACCTCTTCCACGCCGTCCAGGATCTCTACGTGAAGGAAGGCGGTGCCCGGCCCGAACCCCTTCTGAACATGCAGTGGAACTACGCCAAACCGAAGCGGCCCCTGCTCGGCGAAGTAGCCCGCGAAGTCAACGGCGTCGACCTCGAAACTGGAAAACAGCTCAACGGTTTCGGCGAGCTGAAAGACGATGGTTCCACCGCCTGCGGCAACTGGATCTATTCCGGCTCCTGGACCGAAGCCGGCAACCAGATGTCCCGTCGCGGCCAAACGGACCCGACCGGCCTCGGGCTCTATCCGCAGTGGGCCTGGAGTTGGCCGGCCAATCGGCGGATCCTCTACAACCGCGCCTCCACCGATTCCACCGGCAAGCCTTGGGATGAAACCCGAGCCCCGCTGCGCTGGAACGGCAAGCGGTGGACCGGCGACACCCCCGACTACAAATCCGACGCCCCTCCCGAGACGATGGCCCCGTTCATCATGCTCCCGGAAGGCGTAGCCCGGCTCTTCGCTCCCGACCTCGTTGAAGGGCCCTTCCCGGAGCACTACGAACCTGCCGAAAGCCCCGTTGACAATTCGCTCCATCCCACGGTCAACGCCAACCCCCTGCTCCGAACCTACAACAGCGACATGGACCACTTCGGCACCGCCAAGGACTTCCCCTTCGTCGCCATCACCTATCGCCTCACCGAGCACTTCCATTACTGGACCAAACACACGAGCTCAAGCTCCGAACTCCAGTCGAACTTCTTCGTCGAAATCCCCGAAGAGTTGGCTAAAGAGAAGGGCATCGCCAACAAGACGCTCGTCCGCGTCTCCTCCGCGCGCGGCAAAATCGAAGGCCCGGCTCTGGTCACCAAACGGCTCCGCACCCTCAAGGTGAGCGGCCGAAAAGTCTATCAGATCGGCCTCCCGATTCATTGGGGCTTCGTCGGAAAAGTGCACGGCCCGCTCATCAATAACCTAACGCCCAGCGCGTACGACCCCAACTGCGGAACCCCCGAATATAAAGGCTTTCTTGTGAATGTGGAGAAAATCGGATGATCGTCGCCAAGCTGATTGACACGACGCTCTGTATCGGTTGTAAGGCCTGCGAAGTCGCCTGCCAGGAGTGGAACGACCAGGAGTACACGATGGGAACGTTTGATGGTTCCTACCAAACGAAGCCCGAACTCGAAGCCAACTTCTGGAATTTGATCAAGTTCAACGAAGTCGAAAAGAACGGGGCCACATCGTGGCTGATGTCCAAGTACCAGTGCATGCATTGTGCCGACGCGGGCTGTCTGGCGGCCTGTCCCGCCCCCGGCGCCATCGTGCCGCTCGCTAACGGAACCATCGATTTCGTCCACGAAAACTGCATCGGCTGCGGCTACTGCATCACCGGCTGCCCCTTCGATGTTCCGCGCCTGAACTCGACTACGAAGAAAGCGTATAAATGCACGCTCTGTTCAGACCGCACCGCCGTCGGCCTCGAACCCGCCTGCATCAAAACCTGCCCCACCAACTGCCTCACATTCGGGGAACGCGATGAACTCCTCCGCATGGCCGAAACGCGGACGGTCGAACTGAAAGCCGATGGCTTCGCCGACGCCGGCATCTATAACCCGCAAGGGGTCGGCGGCACCAACGTCCTCTACGTGCTCAAGCACGCGAGCGAACCCGAACAGTACGGTTTGCCCAAAGACCCCGTCATCCCTTGGACCGTCAGCCTCTGGAAGGGGCCGATGAAATGGATGGGCACTTTCATGTTCTGGGGCACCGTCCTCGGGGCCTTCTTCCACTTCGTCATCTACGGCCCGCAGGATCCCGAGAAGCACGGCCACCCACCCGATGCGGAGGAGAAACCAAATGAAAAGCCCTGAAACGGAAATCCGCATCCCCCGCTTTGACGCCTACGAACGCGTCATGCACTGGATGGCCGCTCTCAGCTTTTTCTACGCCACCCTCACCGGCCTCGCCCTGTGGTCGCCCAAGCTCTATTGGATCGGCACGATGATGGGCGGCGGCTACCACATTCGCGGCTCCCACCCCTGGGTCGGGGTCGTGTTCGCCGTCGTCATGGGCGTCATGGCCCGCCGTTGGGCCAATGGCATGCGCCTGGACGCTGACGATCGCGTCTGGCTCACCCGGATGCACAAGTACGCCACCCACGATCATGCCGCCCTGCCGCCCTCCGGCCGCTTCAACGCGGGGCAGAAGATGCTGTTCTGGGCCCAGATGGCGGCGACCTTGGCGCTGTTCGTCTCCGGCTTCGTGTTGTGGTTCCCGGAGTGGATGCCCCGCTCGCTGCGCCTCCTCTCCATTGCGGCCCACCCCCTCGCCGCGATCGGTTCCATCACCAGTATTCTGGTCCATGTTTACATGGGCACCGCCGCGGTACCGCACTCGATGCGCGCCATGCTCCGCGGTTATGTGTTGCCGGAATGGGCTCGCTTCCACCACCCCAAATGGTACAAAGCATGGCGCGCGACTCATCATGTGTGATACAACCTCCCCTTATGCGGTTCTCTAGAATTCTGTTCATTGCCACTTGCTTGGCGGCCGGTGCCTGGGCGCAAACCGGTCAAAAGCTCTACCAGTTTCATTGCGCTTTCTGCCACGGCAAAGGCGACGATGGCTTCGCCGCCAATCTGGTGACCCCCAACCTGGTGCACGCCCCCACCGACACCTCCCTGCTCAACATCATCCGCAACGGCATTCCGGGCACCGATATGCCCCCGGCCTTGGGCATGACCGACGCCGAGATGAGCGAGGTCGCCGGCTTCGTCCGTTCTCTCGGCCGCAGCGCCCCGACCAGCGTAGCCGGCGATCCGGCCAAAGGCAAAGTGCTATATAACAGTAAGGGTGGCTGCTCCGGCTGCCACATGATCGAAGGCAAAGGCGGCCGCTCCGGCCCCGATCTCACGCAGATCGGAGCGATGCGCAGTCCGTCGAATTTGCGGACGTCGATTGTAGAGCCAGACGCGGCGATGGTCGGCGGCTGGACCATGGTCCACGCCACGATGAAGGACGGCCGAAAGGTCTCCGGAATCCGTTTGAACGAAGACAACTTCTATCTCAGCCTGCGCGACGGCAAGGCGCAGTTGCAGACGATCGACAAGAGCGCCACCAGCGCCATTCAACGCGACATCAACAAATCCTCCATGCCCAACTACAGCAAGGTCTTCAACTCGGAAGAGCTCGACAATGTGATCGCTTATCTGTTCTCCCTCCGAGGTGGCTTGTGAGATTCGCCGCCCTCCTCTTCACCGCCGGCGCCCTGCTCGCGCAAAGCAACTCCGGCGACTGGCTCCACTTCCAGGGCAACGTCGAAGGCCATCGCTATTCGCCGCTCAAGCAGATCACGAAGGCCAACGCCGGCAAGCTGAAGCTCGCCTGGGCCATGCAGCTCGACCGCACCGACAAGTTCGAAGCCTCGCCCATCGTGCGCGGCGGCATCATGTACATCTCGGAGCCGCCCTCGGACGTGACGGCTCTCGAAACCCGCTCCGGCAAAGTGCTCTGGCGCTACAAGCGCGTCCTGCCCGATACTGTGCCGTTCTGCTGCGGCAAGGTCAACCGTGGCGTTGCGATCTTGGGCGATCTTGTTTTCATCGGAACCCTCGACGCTCACCTCGTCGCCCTTGATGCGTCCACCGGAAACGTCGTTTGGGACGTCGCCGTCGTCGACTACAAAAAGGGCTACTCCTCCACCGTCGCCCCGCTCATCGTGAAGGACAAAGTCATCATTGGCAGCGCCGGCGGCGAGTTCGGCGCGCGGGGCTACCTCGCCGCCTATGATGCCAAAACCGGCAAGCAAGCCTGGCGCACTTGGACCGT
>JBKJLJ010000136.1:0-4741 GCA_046597015.1 Bryobacteraceae bacterium | reverse complement strand
GGCAATCGGCTCCCGCCAATGTTCCCATTCGGCGGGTTCGGGGACGATGCCCTCGCTCAACCGCAGGCCGACGAAGAACCGCTCGGCAGTCGGATTGGCCTGGCTCGAGTCCTCCCGCCGGGGACCGGTCTCTACATAGGCGAGCGCGCTTTCCGGGTTCTGCCAACGCTCGCCGCCGGCATTCGAATGGGCGTCGGCCCCGAACCCGAGATACTCTTCCAGCCGCCAATACTTCAGATTGTGCAGCGAAGGTTGCCCAAAGTTCGATATCTCGTAGCGAGGCAGCCCCATGGCGGCGAAACGGTCAACGGCACTCTCATACATCGTGGCGATCGCGTCGTCGTCGGGGATGTCGCGGGCTCCGTACTTCGGCCCGTTGTTCAAAATTTCCAGGCCGAGGCGGGAGTCTTCGTCCACCTCGAGCATGTAGACCGAGGCGTGCGGCGGGGCTAACCGCTCCATCCAATCGAGCGAAGCCTGCCAACTGGCGGGGGTCTGTCCGGCCAGCCCGGCGATCAGGTCCAGGTTGAAATTAGTGATTCCTTCCGATCGGAGCAGTGCCACGTCCGCCGCCACAATCTCGGCCGTGTGCTTCCGCCCGGTCTTCCGCAGTTCGCTTTCGACGAAGGACTGCACGCCCAGGCTCACACGATTGATGCCCGCGTCCCGCCAGGTTCTCACCTGCTCCCGGGAAAACGAACCCGGAGCCGCTTCTAGTGTCGCCTCCGCCCAAGGGCGGCCTGGAATGCGCTCAAGCAGCGCCCGCAAGTCGTCGTTCCCAATCTGGCTTGGCGTGCCGCCCCCGAAATACACCGTATTCGGGGTCCACGGCCAGGCGGTCGCCGATAGTTCGTTCCGCAAAACGCTGTGGTAGCTCGTCTCCAACTCTCGCGGAAACACTCCCGAAGCGAAGTTGCAGTACGTGCATTTTTGGGCGCAGAACGGAAACGAGATGTAGACGCCAGGCATTTAGGAAAGAACGATCGTTTCGCCGAGGTGTTCGCTGACGTGAGCCGCGATCAGTTCGGCCAGCGTCTGGCCAGAGTCGGCCAACACGAAGGCCTGCCGAGCCACTGCCCAATCCAGCTTGAAGCTCCGCGAGTGTGCCGAAACCCAAACCTGCCGCACCGGCGTCTGCGGGCTGACGACGAACTTGGCGCGCGGCTCCTCAAACTCCACGGTCAACGTGCCATTATTGAAGTCAGCCTCAAAATCGTGTTCATCGGACGCGGTGGCCAGGGCCTTAAACAGAGCCGTCATGGCATCTTCACATTTCAGGCGGAAGTCTTGTTCGTCGAGCATGAATCTTCACGGTATCAGAAAGCATCATTAACACGGCTGATCTTTTAGGGATGGAAACCACCTGCATCCGGCATGATGAACTGCCGAACACAACCCGGCTGTTCGCCGATCTGGTTTACCACTACGATCGGGTAGAGCATTTCTACGCCCATGCGCCGTACAATCCAGACTCGTTTTCCGCCGCCGCCGCGCAAATCCAGTATCCTCCAGCCCGCCGTGCGGCGATGGTTGCCGCCTTGGCGGAACAGAACCCCGGCAACCCATCGCTTGCGGTGTTAGCGCGGGAAGGAACCGTCGCGGTCCTCTCTGGCCAGCAGGTTGGTCTGTTCTCGGGCCCCGCGTATACCGTATTCAAAGCCCTTTCGGCCATTCGTCTGGCTGAAAAATTGACGGCTCAAGGGTTACCCGCCGTACCCGTCTTCTGGTTGGCCACGGAAGATCATGACTTGGCGGAGATCAACCAAGCTTGGGTCTTCAATGCCAACCACGAGATGGTGGGGTTGAAAGCCTCGTCCGCCAATCCGCTCGGCGGGCCCGTCGGTCCGATTACTCTCAAGGATACTCCCATAGCGGAGCTGGAGACGGCCCTGGCCGGCTTCCCCTTCGCCGATGAGGTGATGAGCCTCGTAAGGGCGTGCTACGCTCCTGGGGCCACCTTTGGCGGCGCCTTTCGGGCGCTGGTCGGCAGGCTCCTCGCGAAATGGCCGATTCTGTTTCTCGATCCGCTCGCTCCCTCCGTCCGGGCCATCGGCGCACCGCTCTTGGAGCAGGTAGTGGAACGGATGCCGGAACTGAATGCGGCCTTGCTCGAACGGAATCAGGAGTTGACTGCGGCCGGGTACCACGCTCAAGTCCACGTCGAAGCGAATAGCTCGTTGCTGTTTTCGCTCGAAGGGGGCAAGCGGACGCCCTGGAAGCAGACCCCCATCGCCAGTTCCCTGCTCTCGCCGAACGCGTTGCTCCGGCCGGTGTTGCAGGACTACATCCTCCCGACGGTAGCTTATTTTGGCGGCCCCGCTGAATTGGCCTACTTTGCGCAATCTCAGGTGCTTTACACCCGGCTGTTGGGCCGCATGCCGGTCATGCTCCACCGAGCCGGGTTCACTCTGCTCGACGAGCGGACCGAAAAAATCTTGGCGCGTTACGGCTTGACGATCGTCGACGCGCTGATTCACGAGACGGGCCTACGCGAACGTCTCGCCGCGAAACTGATTCCCCGCGAAGTAATCGAAAAGATCGCGCAACTCCGCCAGCGAATTGGGGGCGAAGTGGAAGCCCTCTACGCCGACGTGCAGGCGCTCGACCCGACGCTGGAAAAAGTGCTCGCCAAAAGCAGCGCGAAGATGATCTACCAGCTCGACAAGATGCAGCGCAAGACCTCCCGCCAAGCGCTGAGCCGCGACGAACAGGCCCAACGGCACGCCGAATTTCTTCATCACAGCCTGTATCCCCATCGCCACATGCAGGAGCGTTTCTACAGCATTTTGCCCTTCCTGGCCCAGCACGGGATGGATTTGATCGAACGCGTTTACGAGCATGTTGAAGTTGGCTGCCCCGACCACCAGGTGCTTCCGATACACTAGCGCCTATGCGCGCTAATCCCGTAAAGCAGGCCCTCGCGGCCGGCAAGACTGTTCTCGGCACCTCCTACGGCCAACTCCGCGATCCCGAGATCGCGCGGATCCTGAAGGCCGCCGGCTTTGACTACGCCTATCTCGACGGCGAACACGGCTGTTTCGGCATCGAAACACAGCAGGACATCTGTCGCGTGGCCGGCCTATGCGGTCTCACCGTATTCGTCCGCGTGGCGGATATGCAGTACGACCTCATTGCCCGCTCGCTCGATTGCGGCGGCGACGGCATCATCTTCCCTCGCGTGGAATCGCCGGAACTCTTGGCCCAGGCTATTCGCTGGTGCAAATTTCCGCCCGTGGGAATTCGCGGCTTTGGGCTAACGACGATGCAGAACGATTACGAGAACGTGACGATTCCGCAGGTGATGACCCACCGGAACGAGAACGGCATGGTGATACTGCAGATCGAGACTAAGCGGGCATTTGAAGCTCGCGAGGAGTTGCTTTCGGTGCCGGGGATCGACGTCGTGATGGTGGGGCCGGTGGATCTTTCGATCTCGCTGGGCGTCCCCGGGCAATTCGACGATCCGAAGATGGTCGAGACGCTCGAGGCGATCCGCGATACCTGTGTCGCCAAAGGAATCGCGCCGGGAATCCAGGCTCGCAACCTGGCGCTGTCGACAACGTGGCGCGACCGGGGCTACCGGTTCTTAGGGACAGGGTCCGAATGGGCCATGATGCTCGAGAAGGGCAAGGAAATCGTAAGCAGCCTACGACAGTAAGCAAGGGTGCGGTCCGTTTGGTGCCGTTACACCCCGCGCGTGCAAACGGCAAAATATCACTGGCGTAATCACGTTTACCGCCAAGCGCGACGCACAACTTCCGCGACGGCCCTTACAACGGCGGCGAAGGCGGCGGTGCGCTTGAGGACGTGGAGTCATCCACCATTTTTACCTTCTGCACTACGGCGATCGATTGGTCGCCTGTTCCAGCGGTGGCCCCACGATTGAGTAATCTGTTCAGGATCAGAATCTTCGAGCTATTGGCTTCTACGAAATCTACACCCAGCGCAGTCAAAGTGAAATCTGAATTGTCTTCTCTTGTAATGTAGTTTTTGCTCTTTAGATACCAGGTCGTGAAGTCAAGATAATCCCGCGGGAATCCCATCTGCAATTCAACCTCAGCCAACGAGACCTCCGGGGCATCGGGCCGTGTGCGTCGCCGTAGGTAGAGCAATGCCAGGAGCCCCACACGCCGGTTCAACTCGCCCTGAACGCCGTCCATGAAGTCTACATAGTCCGACATCGGGGCCACTTCTTCCTGTTTACGGCTGGAGTCATACTGCGCGCGGCGCACCGGATCCGACAATACCTCAAATGTGCTCTTCAGAAGGAGGAACTTATCGATGTTGCCGGTCTCCGGGTTGTCAGGGTGAAAGCGGGCGGCCAGATAGCGATATACGCGGATGATCGTATCCTGTTCAGCATTAGGACTAATCTGAAGGAACTCGTAATAATCAGTCATCTCAATTGAACTTAGTATATGCGGAAACGATTTTTCTGCTTACGGGCCGTTCCGTCCTCGGACCTGAGCCGCCCCGCCGTTGCCGCGGTTCACCTGCTCGCTCCACTTTTTAAAGTGGCAGTCGAAAGTTATGAAGTCCATTTACCCTATGTCAGGCGTCGACCCGCCATGGACCACGTCCATGGCAAGCGCTTTGGCACATCTGCGTCACACAAGGAAAAGGCGGGCATAAAGCCCGCCGATTCAGAAGATAGGATGGTGCCGAAGGTGGGAGTCGAACCCACATGGGGAGTGAACCCCGGCAGATTTTGAGTCTGCTGTGTATACCAGTTCCACCACTT
>JBKJLJ010000343.1:0-6691 GCA_046597015.1 Bryobacteraceae bacterium | reverse complement strand
GGTGAAGTAGTCCGTGTGCAGCCGGGTTTTGGTGTTGGCTTGCAGGGCGCGCAGAGTGGGCGGGGCGGAATCGACGATCTTCTGTTCCAGGACGACTTGGGGGAGGTGGGCGTTCGGGGTGGTGATGCCGAGACGGGCGGGCCATTGACCGGTGAGGATGCTCGCGCGGGTAGGGGAGCAAAGGGGGCAGGCCGCGTAGGCTTGGGTGAAGCGCATGCCGCGGGCGGCCAAGCGGTCGATATTGGGCGTTTCACAGAGGGTGCTGCCGTAGACGCCGGTATCGCGCCAGCCGAGATCGTCGGCGAGGATGAAGATGACGTTGAGGGGGCGGCGGGTGGCGGCGCTAGCGACGACGGGGAGGGCGTGGAGGAGTTGCCGGCGGGTCATAAGTGAGGCTTCCGAAGTGTCATTGTAATCCCATCCTGGAGTTGGCCGGGAAGGAGGGCGCAGGCTACGTTGTAGAAGAGATGGCTGGGTCCGAAGTAGTTGCGGAGCCAAACGCCCGTCACGTCGAACCTACTCTGGCGCGCGAGCAGTTTGAGGTCCGTGATGGTGTATTCGCAAAAGTGGCCCGGGTTGGTCGGGTCTTCCCGGATGATTTCAAAAGGACTACGGCCCAGGAGCATGCCGAGTCGCTTGCCGAGGCTAATAGGGTTAGGCGTCTGGAGCACGAGCGTGCCGCCCGGCCGCAGCCAGGAGCCTACGCAGGCGAGCACGTGCGACGGCGCGGTGTGAAGATGCTCGATGACTTCCGCCATCACGACAATATCGTACGGGGCAACCACCGGCCAGGCAGCCGGGTCGGCGGCGTGGTTCAGATCAAAGTTGATGTGCTGGCCGCGCAACTGGCCGGTAAAGCGGTGATCGAAGTAACCAATCGTATCGACCGTAACATCGGGCAGAGACTGCTGAAAAAGAAGGGTTTGATGGGAAAGCCCAACATCCAGAACCCGCCTGCACCCGTCTTGCGCCTTCACGACTTGCTGAATCGAATCGAGGAGGAACTGATACCGCCGATGATGGAAACGTAAATATTCTTCGGGAGGAGCTGCCATCGACCGTAGCTACCGATTGTAGAGGATAATCAGAGCAGTGTCTAAGTGGAAAGATTTGGAACAGCGACTGGCTCGCACCGAGCAACAGTTGCGGCTCTTTCAGCGAATCAGCCGGTTGATGGCGAGCGAAGCCACATTGCAGCAGGTACTGAACTCGATTGTGCGGCTGATTCAGGAGTTCACGGTTTGTGATTCGTGCCTCGTGTATCTGCTGGAGGGACAGCAGTTAGTCTTGTGTGCGTCCAACAACGCGCCGGAAGACGCCCTGGGGCGGGTGCGGCTGAGCCTGAGCGAAGGGCTAACCGGTTGGGTCGCCCGCGAACGGCGGCTGTTGGCGATTTCGCAGGAAGCGTATAGCGACCCGCGATTCAAGTCATTTTCCGAGTTGGAAGCCGATACGTTTGAGGCCTTCCTCTCGGCCCCGGTCAAGGCACGGAGCAAAGTCGTGGGCGTAATTAATGTGCAGCACCGGGAGACGCATGCCTATACCGGAGACGAGATGGAGCTGTTGACGACTGTCGGAGAACAGGTGGGTTGCCTGCTGTTGTTGGCGCGGATGGACAAGGCATCGATTGAGCGAGCCGTATCGCTCGAGAGCGTGCTGGCCGGTACGGTAGCGGCCGCGAGGGGATAATGCGAGCGCGCTCTTTTCTTTTCGGGGTTAGTCTTTGGAACCCGCGCACAACAGACACGCTGCGGCGCGGCGGGATAGGCGAGTTCCTCGCCCCTTGGTGCCGCGCCTTCGCGGCCTGTGCGCTTTTTAGTTTGACGGCTGCCATGGCAGCCGATAAATGGAACGTAGCGTTCTTTCACGATGAAAAGGATTCCGAACTGACCCTGGTGCAGATCGTGTTCCCATCCGAGCGTCGCGGCATTGCGATCGGAGCGCTGACGGAGAAGAGCGGCCGGGTGAAGCCGCTGGCCCTGGTGACCGGGGACGGGGGCAAGCGGTGGGAAAAAGTTCCATTGAAGGAGGCGCCCGCGGCGATCAATTGCATCAATGATTCGGCGTGCTGGATCGCGACCGAAAAGGGCGTTTGGCTGACCGAAGAAGCCGGGCGGACGTGGCGAAAGATTTCGGGGCAGAAAGGGATCTTCGCGATTCACTTTGAATCCTCCACCCGCGGCTTTGCGGCAGGAACCGCGAAGTCCATCTGGGAGACCAAGGACGGTGGCAAAATTTGGACGCCCTTGGCGGTGACCAAACAGATCGAAGCCAATCCGGAGTACGCCGCGTTCCACACGATGGGATTTGGAGGAAAGATTGGCATGGTGGCGGGTACGAGTCGGCCGCCTCGCCGCGATGACCGGCGCCTGTTTCCCCCCTGGATGGAGCCAGAGCGCGAAGCCCAACGGCGCAGTGTGCCCAATCTGGTGATGATGGCGGAAACCCGCGACAGCGGCGACACCTGGAAAATTTCCACAGCATCCATTTTTGGAATGGTGAATCGGATTTTGATTGATCCGGCGGGCTTTGCGTTGGCGCTGATCGGGTTCGAGGACACCTTCGAGGTGCCTGCCGAAGTAGACCAGATCGACTTTCGGACGGGAAAGATGAGTCCGATCTATCGCCAAAAAGAGCACGCCGTGCGGGACATCGCCTATCTTCCAAACCGGTCGATTGTAGTCGCTGGAATCGAGCCGACGGGCCTACGCAGCCTCAAACTGCCTAGCCGGGTGGTAATCCGCGAGGGAGCCATCGACGCCAAAAACAGTGTCGGAAAGTTTGTCGACCACGACGTCGACTACCGCGCTACCGCCCGCGACGTGAAGCTAGCTGCGGCGCCGGACGGCCAAATGTGGGCCATCACCGACAGCGGGATGATCCTTCGTCTCGACCGGCGGTAACTCCGTAGGAAGGTCGTCTTCGGCGCTTTCAAACACGATGGGGCTACGTCCGTAGCGTTTTTGGAGACTGAACGCCACCTTAACCCGCCGGAAACTCCAGAAGTTATGGCGACAGTACTCGCAACGGACGGCTTTGGCTCCGCACGCCACTGCTATCCGAGTGCCGAGCGGGGGATTGTAGTGATCCGTGTTCCACTTCGATAGATCCATCCGATGGCATCTATTGCATTTGGCATAAAACATTTGCCGAATGCGCCAAATGCTTGCCCGGAAACGATGATCACACTCCTGACACCGGAAAGCAGCGATCCCCACCAAGTTCAAAACCTTGCCAGAAAGGGAACGCGACCGAGAGGTGCGTACGGATTCGGATCCGCAGCGGGAGCACGTGATCAGCATCTTACGTAACCTTATATTACTAAATTCCTGGTACTTTGTTACTCCAAATCCTTAGCGAATTAAACTTTAGTACTAATCTCTAAGGCTGAGGCGGAGTGATAGTTCTCCATGTGATGGTGGAACGCCGCTTGGAGGGCCGGCAAGCAGGAGGGTGCGTTGCGGAGTTGGAGTCCTTCAATTGCGAGCACCGGGTGGAGTTCCCGGGTGGAAGAGGTCATGAAGACCGCGTCGGCCTGTTCGAGTTGGGAGGGCAGAATGTGTCGTTCGGCGATAGTCACGCCGGGGACGCCGATTGCTGCGAGGAGAATTTCGCGGGTAATTCCGGGCAGACAACCGGCGTCCAGCGGAGGGGTGAGGACAGCATCACCGAAGATGGCGAACAGGTTAGCCGAGGTGCATTCGCTGACCCGGCCGTGTTCATCGAGCAGGACAACCTCGTCGTAGCCGCGTTGGCGAGCCTGTTCGTACCAAGTGAGGTTCTGCGACCAAGCGGTGATTTTGGCACCGGCGAACTCATTGGCACCGTGCCGGGCGTCGGGCTTCCAAGCGAGGCGAGC
The DNA here is from genome assembly GCA_046597015.1 of Bryobacteraceae bacterium. Taxonomy (GTDB): domain Bacteria; phylum Acidobacteriota; class Terriglobia; order Bryobacterales; family Bryobacteraceae. The sequence goes on along the minus strand of JBKJLJ010000343.1, from coordinate 2,832 downwards.
TCCGGCGCCCCAGTTGGTGAGGTCCTTCGTGAAGGCGATAATGTCATACGGCCGCGTTTGGTTCGGGGCGTCAAACGCGCCGCCAGTGTTACGAAGGATGGCAACGCGGAGGGTGGAGTTGGGTGCGTCATTCGCTGCGACCAGCCGCAGCAAGCTCTCGTAAAGCTCGTGGGGGGAGTCCGGCAGGGGAACGTGCATCCGCGCGGCGTCGCGAACCATGCGGGCCCAATGGCGTTCGAAGGCGAACAGGACGCCATTGAAAACGCGGAGGGTGGAGAAGACCCCCCAGCCGTTCAGGACGCCAACTTGGCCGGGGGAGAGAAAGCGATCGGAGGAGTCGCGCAGCTCGTCGTTGTAGAGCAGGGTGCGATGCATGATCCGATTGTAGCCGCTTTATTATAGAAGGAGATGCACATAGCGGTGGTGGGTGGCGGGATCATTGGTTGCGCGGCAGCTTGGCGGCTGGCGCAACGCGGGGCGCGGGTGACGGTGTACGACCGGGGGCGGATTGGAGGCGAGGCGAGTTGGGCGGGAGCGGGGATGCTGGCCCCGGGCGGGGAATTCGCCGCCGAGTCTCGATGGGGGCGACTAGGCCTCGATAGTTTGAAAATGTATCCGGGTTTCGTCCGGGAGTTGGAGGCGACGACTGGACGGCGGATCGATTTTCGGATCTGCGGAGCAGAGGAGATTTCGGACGACGCCAAGGAGATGGAGCAACGAGTGGCCGCCCAGCGGCGGATGGGGATTCGGGTGGAGCGGATGGCATCGGGCCGATGGTGGTATCCGGACGAGGCGGTGGTGAATCCTCGGGAAGTGGTGGCGGCGTTACGAGCGGCCGGCGAGGGGTTGGGGGTCGAATACCGGGAGGGGATGCCAGTGGAGGAGATGTCGAACGAGCGGAAGGAGGAGACGGTGGTGTGGGCGACCGGGGCTTGGGCGCCGAGCGGGTTTCCGGTGAAGGGGCATTTGATTCGGTACGCGTTGGCGCCGGGAAGCTTGCCGGGCATTGTCCGGCAAGGGCATTTTTACGTTCTGCAGCGGGGTACCGGGGAGACGATCGCGGGGGCGGATATGGAGCGGGCGGGGTTTGAGCGCTCCGTGCGCGCCGCCGCCGTGGAGGAGATCCGGGAGGCGGCCGAGTCGATGGTGCCGGAGCTGCGGGGAGTGGCGGTGGAGGAAGCCTGGATCGGCTTTCGGCCGGGGTCCCAAACGGGTGAGCCGGTGGTCGGCCGGCGAGGCGAGAGCCGGATTTGGGATGCGTATGGCCACTTTCGAAACGGGATCCTGCTGGCTCCCGTTACCGCCAGGATGCTTTGTGATGAGATTCTCCCCAATGCGGAAAGGGGTTAACGCGCGCGTCGACGCAGGCGGCAATCAGGTCGGCGACGCGGGTCCGTCGGCGCTGCAGAGTCACGAGCAGGTCATCCAGACGCGAGCGTTCGTCTCCCGGTAGCCAGGACTCGGGGATTTGCCGAGCCGCTTGGTCGAGAATTTCGTCGGGGAAGTGGCGGACGAGTTCAAGCCAAGGCTCGAAAATGGCGAGGGATTGGACCGAACGATAAACCTCGTGGCGGAAGTAGAGGCCTTGTAGGGGCGAGTCCTGGAACTCCCAGTGGGGACCATTGAAGATGTAGCCGTGGTCGATCATCTGAGCGACAAATCCGACCTTGAACGGTGTTTCGGGCGAGGGGAGCCAGTCACCGAGGCGGGCTCGGAAAAATATCGCCTGGCGGGAGTCAGCGTTGGCGCACCATTTGTCGAAAACCAGGGCACCGAGGAAATCGGGCCGATTGGCAATTTTGGGCAGGAGCGAGTCAGGGATGAAATCGTAGATGGCTTGGCGAAGGGGGTCGCCGGGGAACCGCGAGCCGAAGTGCCAACCCGGCAATATCGTCCGCTGCGTAGAGCCGAGGTGAATGGCGATTTCCGGGTTATCGCGAAGGAATCCGGTCGAGAGTTCGATCAGCCGGGTTTCGGGACAGGCGACGCCGAGGTACTGCAGAATGCCCGCGGCGACCCATTCGTTCACTAGAATGCGACGGTGCTGGGGGTTTTCCAGGAACTTAACGACGTAGTAGTGGCCGTCGTCGGCTTCGAGAAGATGGGCTTGAGCTCCGCCGCGCATGCGACGAAGGAAACTGCGCGCCTGGATGGGCATGGATGATAGATATCGAGCGTCACTCGTCTGGAAGCGAAATCTGCTCTAAACTAAAGGATTATCCCAAACGCGGAGGACGCGCACAGCATGGCAGAAGAAAAAGAATTGGAATCGAAAGAAACGAAGGACGCAAAGCCGGAGAAAAACGAAGCCGACCAGGTGGCGCTCGAGTTGATGAAGTTCATCACCGTCACCACCGGATACGGAAAGGGCTCGCCAGCGGCAGGCTTTTCCGGCAAGACGACGTCGGCCAAAAGCCCGGAAGAGCAGGCGGATGCGTTGCTCGAACTATTTCAGCGCTGCCGTCGTGCAGTGAAGCAACCGGTGGAATAGCTATTGGTTGGGGGGGCCGCGGAGCCAGCCCCCCTTCAGGCTGCAACTACTTCTTTTTCGTCGGAGCCTTTTTGGCTGGGGCTTTGCGCGGGGCGACCTTTTTCGCCGTGATCTTTTTCGCCGTGACCTTTTTGGCCGGAGCCGGTGCCGCCACCTTTTTGGCAGGGGCCCTTTTTACGGTTGCCTTAGCCGGGGCGACCGATTTCTTAGCGGCGGCGGCTTTTTTCGCCGGTGCTTTCTTCGCCGGCGGGGGGAGCTTGGCGGGCCGTGGCGGCAATTGCCCAGGGCCGAGGACGAACGCTGGCGGCGGTGGAGGCTCTAGTTCGATCCTGCGGGCAACT
>JBKJLJ010000123.1:0-9135 GCA_046597015.1 Bryobacteraceae bacterium | reverse complement strand
CGAGCACCGGAGTTCACCCGTTGAGAAGGTGCGGTTTCCAGTTGGCCATCCGAGTGCAAGTCGAGTTTACGACAGGAGAACACAGATGAAGAAGCGAAACGGTTATCGGATTGGCTGGATGTTGGCATTGATCTTGATCAGTTGTGTCGGTGCAACGGGACAACCGACGCCCAAGGGGGAGATGAAGGGGATGGAGATGGCGAAGGGGAAGATGATGGAGGGCTGCCAGGAGATGAAGGCGGCAAAGCAGAGTCTGAAGCGCGACATGAAGGTTCAAGACGATGCGCTGACTGAGCAGTTAGCGGCCATGAACCGGGCCCCGGAGAGCGCGAAAATGGGGTTGCTGGCGGCGGTGGTGACGAAGATGGCGGAGCAACGGATCACGATGGATGCGCGGAAGGCAAAGATGGAAGAAGAGATGATGAAGCACATGATGCAGCATATGCAGATGGGGAAGGACTCGATGGCGCAATGTCCGATGATGAAGGACATGGGCGACAAACCGGCGACTGCCCATCACGAGTAGGCCGGAGGAGAAAACGATGCTGATTGAGATCACGACGGGAAAGTCCTTGGCCGAAACGGCGACGGCGTTGCAGGCGGCGGTCCTGGCCAATCATTTTGGGGTGATGCAGGTTCATAACCTCAAAGAGACGATGGAGAAAAAAGGGGTAGCGTTTGCAAGGGAATGCCTCATCTTTGAGGTCTGTCAGCCGCAGCAGGCAAAGCGAGTGCTGGAGCAAAACATGCGCGTCTCGACCGCACTGCCCTGCCGGATCTCCCTCTACGAACAGGGGGGAAAGACCACGCTGGCCACTCTGCAGCCAACGACGCTGCTTTCCATGTTTGATACGCCCCAGTTGGAAGCGGTAGCCCTAGAGGTGGAGGACACCCTGGTCAAGATCATGAAGGAAGCAGCAGCAGTGTAGGCCCATTGCGCTCGGCGTGGCGCACATGTACTATTCCTAATATCTATGCTATCTCCTCGGTTAGCCGCGTTGCTGACAGCCACACTCGTTTTTCAGCTGGCGGCGGAGGAGACGATTGCTCCCCTGGGCACATATACGGCGATTGAGCGGCGGCACTGGGCGTTTCAAAAACGGACAACTCCGGAAGTGCCGACATTTACCGAGGCGGCCGATTCAGCTTGGGCCCAAACGCCGGTCGATGCGTTCGTGCTCAGCCGGCTAAAGAAGGCTGGATTGCGTCCGGCGCCAGAGGCGCATCGACGGACGTTGCTTCGCCGGGCATCCTTTAGTTTGCTTGGGCTGCCGCCGACCCCGGAGGCGGTGGAAGCGTTTGTGGCAGACCGGTCTCCGAACGCCTGGGAGAAAGTGGTGGACCGATTGCTGGCTTCGCCGGCGTACGGGGAGCGCTGGGGGCAGCATTGGCTGGACGTGGTTCGCTACGCCGAGACGGACGGGTTTGAATATGACACCCATCGAAACGGGGCGTGGCGGTTTCGCGACTATGTCATTCAGTCGCTGAATGCGGATAAGCCTTACGACAAGTTCGTGCTGGAGCAGTTGGCCGGGGACGAGATCGCGCCCGGGGCGGAGACGATGCGGGTGGCGGCGGGTTTGCAGCGGATGGGACCGTTGCGCAAGAATGCGGGCAATCAGGAAGTGGCGAGTTCACGGAACGAAGTTTTGACGGAGATGACGAATGTGGTGGGCGCGGCGTTTTTGGGCGTGACGCTGGGTTGTGCGCGTTGCCACGACCATAAGTTCGACCCGTTTCGGCAGTCCGACTACTACCGGATCCAATCCTATTTTTCGGCGACGCACGAGAAGGACATCCCGCTAGCGACAGCAGCGGAGCAGGCGGCGTGGCAAGAGCGTGCCAAGAGCGCCGAAGCGGAGATTAAGGCGCTGAAGTCCGAGTTGAAGGACAAGGCGAAGACCGAGGAAGAGAAGGCGGTACTCGAGAAGAAGTTGGAAGCCGCGACAGACAAGCTGCCGCCGGCATTGCCCGCTTTGTATAGCGTGGCGAACGATTTTGCCAAAGTTTCGCCGATGCACTTGCTCGAACGCGGCGAGCACGACCGGCGTAAAGATAAAGTAGGCGCGAGACCGTTAGGGATTTTACTGCCGGAAGGGACCCCGGAAAGGATGACGTTGCCGGAGAACCCGCGGACGAAGCTGGGCGAATGGGTAGTGGACCCGGAGAACCCGCTGACGGCGCGGGTGATGGCGAATCGAATTTGGAGCTGGCAGTTTGGCCGGGGCTTGGTAGCGACACCGAATGATTTCGGGAAGATGGGTTTACGACCGAGTCATCCCGAGTTGCTGGATTACCTGGCGAATCAGTTTGTGGCCGGCGGTTGGCGGATGAAGCCAATGCACCGGATGTTGCTGCTTTCGAATACGTGGCGGCAGTCGTTTGATTCGCCGCAGGCCAAAGAGGCCGAAGCGCAGGATCCGGAAAATAAGCTTTTGTGGCATTGGGGGCGACGGCGGCTGGAGGCCGAGGAGTTGCGCGACAGCCTGCTGCAAGTGGCAGGCCAGTTGAACCCGAAGGCGGGCGGTCCGAGTGTGATCGTGCCGGTGGATCCGGAGCTCGTGCAGTTCCTCTATAAGCCGTCGCAGTGGGCGATTACCCCTGACCCGGCGGAACACAATCGGCGGAGCGTCTATCTGATGGCAAAGCGCAATCTGCGGCTGCCGATGATGGAGACCTTTGATGCGCCGGATCTGCAGATCAGTTGTGCGCGGCGGGAATCTTCGACCCATGCTCCGCAGGCGCTCGAGTTGACCAACGGGGACTTGGCGGCGCGGATGGCGACGGCATTTGCCGCGCGTCTGGAAGCGGAAGCCAAGGGTGACCGGAACAAAATGATTGAACGGGCCTGGCTGCTGACGACGAGCCGGCTGCCCTCGGCGAAAGAGCGGGCGATTGCCGCGCAGTATTTGACCGAGGGGCAGCCGTTGCGCGAGTTTGCGCTGGCCGTTTTGAATTTGAATGCATTTCTGTACGTGGAATAACGAACGATGTCAGAACATATCCGCTGGACCCGCAATCGCCGTGAATTTGTAACCGACGCCTTTTGTGGCTTTGGTTCTCTGGCCATGGCGCAGATGGCGGCGCAGGCCGCCGCGAAGAATCCGCTCGCTCCGAAAGCGCCACATATGCCGGACAAGGCGAAAGCGAAGTCGGTGATTTTTCTGTTTCAGGCCGGAGGCCCGAGCCACATCGAAACGTTTGACCCGAAACCGCTATTGAACCAACTCGACGGCCAAGTGCGCCCGAAGGAGTTCGGCGAGGCGAAGTACCAGTTTGTGGCCAAGGACGCTCGGTTGCTAGGGACGAAGCGGACGTTTCAGCGGTACGGCAAGAGCGGGATTGAGGTGTCGGATCTGTTTCCACATCAGGCGCAGGTGATTGACGAGTTAGCGGTGATTCGGTCGTGCCATGGGGACATGGTGGTGCACTCGGCGGCGCAGTATCAGTTGATGAGCGGCCGCATCCTGCCCGGGTTTCCGAACATGGGCTCATGGGTGGCCTACGGCTTAGGAACGGAGAGCGAATCGCTGCCGGCGTACTGTGTTCTGCCGGATCCGAAGGGCGCCCTCGAGGGTGGGCAGCCGATGTATACGCAGGGATTTTTGCCGGCGGTTTATCAGCCAACGATGCTGCGGTCGGGGTCAAGGCCGGTATTGAATTTGGACTTGCCAAATGGGATTACGACGCCCCAACGGCGGCGGACTTTGGACCTGTTGCGGAGCCTGAACGAAGCGGAGATGACGCCGGGCGACGCGGAGTTGGAGGCGCGGATTTCGGCCTACGATTTGGCGTTCAAGATGCAGACGGAGGCTCCGGCGGCGTTTGATATTTCGAAGGAGCCGGAGGCGATCCGGGAGCTTTATGGGATCGGGAAGAAAGAGACGGACGACTATGGGCGGCGCTGTTTACTGGCTCGGCGGTTGGTGGAGCGGGGGGTGCGATTTGTGACGGTGGTGGCAGGCGGTGGGCCGGGGGATATGCAGTGGGATGCGCACGCCAACATTGAAGAGAACCATCTGCGGATGGCGATGCATACCGATCAACCGGTGGCGGCGCTCATCAAAGACTTGAAGCAGCGGGGATTGCTGGATTCGACGTTGGTTGTGTGGGGTGGGGAGTTTGGCCGGTCGCCGGAGTCGCAAGGCGCCAAGGGCCGGGACCACCATAATTTGGGCTTTTCGATGTGGATGGCGGGAGGCGGGGTGAAGGGCGGACAGGTGGTGGGGGCGACGGATGCCATTGGGCTGAAGGCGATCGAGAAGCCCTATCATTTCCGCGATATTCACACGACGATTTTGAATCAGCTGGGCTTACAGCAGGATGCGTTGAGCTTTCTGCATTTGGGCCGGCGGGAGCGGTTAACCGAGGTCCACGGTCAGGTGATCAGCGAGATTGTTTAGCTAGCGGAGATTGGGCCCTCGCGCTGGGAGGCGGTGAGCGTGGTGATCATCTGTTCTTTGCGGACTTCGGCGGCTTCGACGGCGGAGTCGGTGGCGACCCAATAGAAGGCGGCGGCGATGGCTAGGTCGATGGCGAGGACGGCGAAGAAGGCGGGTTCGGAGTCGGCGGCCCACCGGGCGACATAGGCGAGGGAGAGCGGGATAGAGATGAGGGGGTAAACGAGCAGCATAAAGATCTGCGTTTTGCCCGCGGAGGCGTTGCGCCAGGCCTGCGTGGCGTCGACGGCGCGGGGGAAATAGACGCTGCCGAGATTACCGACGCCCATGAGGATGGTGGCCATGACGGTGAGGACGGCGAGAGATTCGACGAACTGCAGCGCGGTGAAGCGGACGGGGAGGACGACGACGATGAGGGTGACGAAGGCGAGGCAGAGGAGGAGGAAGAAGGCGGCGACGAGGTTTTTGGCGCGCAGGACGGTGCGGAGGCTGACGGGGGTGACAAACCAAGCCTGGGCGGCACCGCGTTCAAAACCGAAGACGTTCCAGAGCAGGATGTCGCTGAGGACCAGCAGGGCGTAGGACATGGAGAGCGTCAGATAGTTGCTGGTTACGAAACCGCCTTCCGCACTGCGGCGGAGGCCGATGGGGAGCCAGAGGAGTTGGCCCATCGTGCAGGCCATGAGAAGGACGAGGCGAAAACGGGGAGCGCGAACGAGGGCGCGGAGTTCCTTTTCCATCAAGGCGGCCAGGGGATCGGCGAAGAGACGGGCGGGGAAACGGTAAAACGCTTCCAGACGGGCGCTGGGTGCGCGAGCGGCGCCATTGGACGGGGCGGCAGTGAACTCTTCCAGGCGGAGGGAGCGAGCGAATTGCGAGCGGGCAAACCAGTAGGCGGCACCGGACCAGCCGAGGAGGGTGAGGACGGAGGGCCAGGCGAGATGGCCGGTGCCAAGGTGACCGGCGGCTTTCCAGGGGAAGACCCAGGAGAGGGCGACGAGCTTTTCGAGTTGGGAGACGACTGATTTCGGGATGCCTTTGAGGGCGAGGAGTTGGGGCAGAACGAGCAGCCCGAGGAAGCAGAAGACCAGGATTTCGCGGATCCACTTGCGCTGCATGAGCCGTTCGAGGAGGGTTTTGAGACCGCTCGAGACGAACAGGTTGAAGGCGCCGAACAGGAGAAGGGGGAGAACCGTCCAGAGCGGAGTGAGCGGATTGATCAGGAGCCCCACGCAGGCCCCGAGCAGGACGAGGAGCATTTCCAGGCCGGTGGAGAGGCGAAGGGCGACTTCGAGGGCGAAGAGTTGCCCCGGTGGGATGGGGTAGACGAGGAGGCGGCGAACGTCGAGGAAGGCGCCCGAGGAAGCGAGAATCACGGGGAACAGTTGCCAGAAGAAGAAGACGAAGAAGAGGCCGGAGACGAGGACCGGTTCGAGGATTTCGAGACGGACGGCACCGCTTGTGAGCAGGGCGGCACCAGCGCCGGCGGCGACCCAGAGGCTGTACCAGAGGAAGCCGCTGAGCCAGGAAAAGAAGACCCCGGCTTTGTTAGCGCGGAGGTAGAAGTTTCGCTGGGCGCGGGATTGGGCCCAGAGGATGGCGCGGAGCTGGGCGAGGTTGGACAAGCCGGGCATGACTACAGCCACTCTAGGGCGTTCGGCGCGCGGGGCACTCCGCCGACGACGCGGACGAAGATTTCTTCCAGGGTTTCGGCGCCGGAGCGCAGGTTGGCCATGGGTTCGTCGATGACGAGCTTGCCATCGTGGATGATGGCGACGCGGTCGCAGAGGCGTTCGACGACTTCGAGGACGTGGGAGGTAAGGAACATGGTGGCACCGCGGCGGACGCGATCGAGCAGGATGTCTTTCATGAGCCGGGCACCGACGGCGTCAACCCCTTCGAAGGGTTCGTCGAGAAGGAAGAGTTGGGGGGAGTGGATGAGCGCGGCGGCCATGGCGACGCGTTTCCGCATGCCTTTTGAGTATTCGGCGATGAGTTTTTGGTCTTGGCCGTCCATCTCGAAGAGGGCGAGGAGTTCGCGGGTGCGTTCCCGAGCCAAGGTAGGATGGAGGCCGTAGAGGCGACCGATAAATTCGAGGAACTCTGGGCCGGTGAGGTGATCAAAAAGTAGAGTATCGTCGGGGACGAGGCCGATCTGCTGTTTGATGGCTAGGGCGTCGGCGGGCATGCGGAGGCCGAGCAGTTCGATTTGGCCGGAGGTGGGGGTCGCCAGGCCCATCAGCATTTTAATGGTGGTGGTTTTACCGGCTCCGTTCGGGCCGAGGAAGCCGAAAAAACAGCCTCGGGGAACGGAAAAGGTGAGGCCGTCGACGGCCGCTTTGGTTCCATAGACTTTGCGGAGGTCGCGGACAGCGACGGCCGCCGCGGGGACAGCCGACGCGGGAACAAGCGGAGGGGGCTCAAGCACAATCAACAGTTTAAGACTATTCGCAGAGCTGCCGAGAAGGATTACGAGACGACGCTGCCATGAACGCTATTCTTACTCCCTCCGCTGCCCGTGAAAAAGCTCTCCAGGCCCTGGGCCAACTGCCTCCGTTTAGTCCGGTGCTGGCCAAGTTGATGGCAACCCTGGCCCGAGAGGACGTAATGTTGACCGAGTTGGCCGACTGGATCGAGAAGGACGCCGTACTCGCGGGGAACGTGCTTCGGATCGTAAATTCGGCGGCGTATGGTCGATCGGCTTCGGTGAGCAGCGTTCGCCAGGCGATCGCGATTCTCGGGACGGTGAAACTGCGGAACATCGTGCTCGCGATGCAGGTGGCTCGGATGTTAACGCAGTTGAAGCTGCCGAAGGGATGGCCGGACTCCCGTTTCAACCTGCATGCGACCGCAACGGCATTGATGGCAGATTTATTGGCGCAGCATTTGCCGATGGATTATGCTGAGGGTGCCTTCATTGCGGGGTTGATGCACGACATTGGCAAATTAATGTTTGCGGTGGGGATTCCGGACGCGTACGCCGAAGTATGCGAGATGCAGAAGCAGTCTGGCAGGGCGGCGGTGGAATGCGAATCCGAGCTCCTGGGCATAACGCATCCGGAGTTGTCCCTGGCGGTGCTGGAAAAGTGGCAGCTACCGCTTCCGGTCCGGTCGGCGGTTCGCTATCATCACAATCCGGACGCCGACTCGTCGGCTCCGGGCTTGATGGCTCTGAGCCGGGCCATTCAATTGGCCGACCATGCGGTGAATCATTTCGGGATCAGTCTATTTCCGCCGGACGGCGAGTTAGAAGATCCCGCTCCGCTGCTGGAAGCATGTGGGTTGGGTGGCCGCACGGCGCGGGTGATTGCGTCGTTCAAAAAAGATTTCGACGCGATGAAGTCTGGCTTCTAGTCGAAAGGGATTTCGGCGACGTAGACCTGCGCGGATCCCGTACGGTCACTCGTAAACACAACACTTCGCTCATCGCGAGAATACGAGGGATGGGGGTGGGTCCACTGGGGGCCATAGACGGTATCGGTACCCATTTCCATCCAGCTCAGCGCCCCACGCTCGGGAGATGTAGTATTTTGGGCAGCGGCGAAATCCGCCGCCAAGGCATAGCGGCTCTTCGTCCATTGCGAACCGCCGCCGGTGGCTTCCGAAAGGCAGACCAGCCGGCGGGAGCCGCTGGCGACGTCGACGATAAAGATTCCGTCGTCCGGATGGTTGGTATCGCAGAGAACGGCGGTGCCGGCGCGATTGGGAGTGATGTGCCAGGCGTTAAAGGCGGCGATGGTCCGGTGCTCGCGTGTCTCCCAGTCCATCGAGCGCAGAGCGTGCGGCCAGACGGTATAGAGCAGTTGACCGGTTCGTCCGAGGAACGTTTCGTGGACAACGAACTCGTCGTTGTCATGCTGATAGAGACATTCCAGGCCCGTGCCATCCCGGCGGACGCGATGGATGCGGGGGGCGGGGTCCGCGGCGAACTCGATCCAATTGCCATCAAGCGGGTGAAACTGCGGGTGGATGACCGTGCGGGGAAACGGGACTACATGCCAACCGGTACCGTCTATACGGCCGATGGCTAAACCCGATGGCCCGTCACTATTTGCGGCGGCCTTGACGGCGGCGACGAGCCATTCTCCACTGGAGTCGAACGAGCATTCCCCCATCGACCCGCCCCCCAAATCAATGAGGCACCCTTCTTCCAGGGAATCGAGGCGCAGCCACCAGATACCGCTGCCGCGGACGAAAAACACCCGATCGCCGATGGGATGGAAGGCCGGCGAGAAGGGATGGATCGCGGGACCGTCGGTCAGCTGGCGAATCTCACCGGCCGGAAACTCGTTGACGGCGAAGAGCTGCCAGGTGCCTGTCCGGTTCGAAATAAAAAGCATGATCTGCCCGTCGGGACTGAACGAGCTTTGCAGGAAATAGGTGGCGTGATTGATCGAGGGATGACCGGTAAGTTGGTGGACGACAGCGCCCGAGCGGGGATCCCTTCGCTGGGAGTATTCGGAAGGGACTACGTGGCCCTTATGCCCCGTCATCTAGTCCTTTTTCTTGCAGATGAAAATATGCTGCCAGGGCAGGACATCGAGCACCTGATCCACGCGAAAGCCTTCGGGTTCAAGCTCCATTTTCACTTCCGCGATGCTCATTTTATGTTCCAGACGAATGGGCACGGAAGCGTCCTCTTTGCGAAATTCGAGCAGGACAAGGCGACCGTCGTCCTTCAGCGCCTCCCGCATGCGGCGGAGCATCAATTGGGGGCGGGCGAACTCGTGATAGA
>JBKJLJ010000171.1:0-4226 GCA_046597015.1 Bryobacteraceae bacterium | reverse complement strand
CTTAGCCAAGGCCGTCACCCTGCCCCAATACTTCACCGCCCACGGCTATCGCTCCATCGGGTCCGGTAAGTCGTACCACGATTCCTACCCCGACCCCGATAGCTGGGAGGCCTACTTCCCCTCGAAAAAGCAGCAGAAGCCCGTCGACCCCAAACCCGCCAAACTGCCCGCCAACGGCCTCCCCGGCGGCAACCTCGATTGGGGTCCGCTCACCGTCACCGATGAAGCCATGGGCGACCACAAAGTCGTCGACTGGGTCACCGAACAAATGAACGCGAAGCAGGATAAGCCATTGTTCCTGTCCTGTGGCCTCTATAAACCCCATCTCCCGTGGCACATCCCGCAAAAGTACTTTGATCTCTACCCGCTCGATTCCATCATCCTTCCCAAAATCAATGGCGACGATCTCGACGACGTTCCCCCCATCGGAAAGAAATTCGCCAAGCCTAACGGCGACCACAAAATGGTCACCGACGCTGGTCTCTGGAAGCAAGGCGTCCAGGCCTATCTCGCCGCCATCGCCTTCGCCGACGCCGAACTCGGCCGCCTCCTCGACGCCTACGACAAGAGCGAGTTCAAGAAGAACTCCATCATCGTCCTCTGGAGCGACCACGGCTGGCATCTCGGCGAAAAGCTTCACTGGCGCAAGTTCTCCCTCTGGGAAGAAGCCACCCACAACGTCCTGATGATGGTCGCCCCTGGCGTCACCAAGCCTAATAGCCGTTGCGATCGCACCGTCAGCCTCATGGACGTCTACCCCACTCTCGTCGATCTCTGCGGCCTCCCCAAGCGCGCCGAACTCGAAGGGGTCTCCCTCCGTCCGCTACTCGCTAACGCCAACGCCACCTGGGACCGCCCCGCGATCACCACCTACTTCCGGAACAACCATTCCGTCCGTTCTGACGCCTGGCGCTACATCCGCTACGAAGACGGCACCGAAGAACTCTACGATCGCCTCAAAGATCCGCTCGAATGGAAGAACCTGGCGGCCGACCCCAAACTCCTTCCCGTGAAACGCAATCTCGCCAAATGGCTTCCTACCGTTAACGCTGAAAACGCTCCGTCTGACGGCCGCGGCGGCGAATGAACTTGGTACCATATTCCGAGGAGATTACCCTATGAAGATTAGCTCGATCCTGACCGCTACCGCCGCTTTACTCATGTCCGCCGGCTTAGCCACCGCCGCCGAAAAGACGATGATGCATTGCTTCGCCTTTACTCCGATTGAAACGGCTACCGACGCCGAGTGGAAGGCTTTCTACGCCGCCACCGACGCCCTGCCGAAAAACATCCCCGCCATCAAGATGGTATGGGCCGGTAAACTCCGCGGGCCCCTCGCCACGTTCACAGTTGATCCGGAAGCCCGCAAGAAACTCGTCGCTGGCGGAAAAGACGTTCCGGCTGAAAAAACCAACCGCGTCGTCCGTTCTTATGGCGCGTGCTTCGCCATGGAAGGGGGCCCGGACGCTCTCAAGGCTTACACCGCTGCCCCCTACCACAAGGTGTGGATGGCCGCCTATGAGAAGGTGCGCGTCGCCGGCACCACCACCTACGACATCCTCGCTCAGTAACGTTCCCGCCGCAGCGCTTCTACGGACACCCCCGCCTTGGGCCGCGTCCGTAGAAGCGCTGCTTCCTCCCGCAACTGGCGTGCTTTTTTCTTCTCGCCGGCCCTCCCCTCCGCTTCCGCCCTCGCCTCCAACACCATCCGCCGCAAAAACACCCCTCCCCCTCGATTCCGCCCCAGAATCTCCTGCGCCCGTTCTAACCACACCCGAGCCCGATCGTTCGGTACCAACGTCGCCGCCTGCCATAGCCCGGTCGCATACGCCAGCGGATCACTCTCCATCCGGGGCAATACCGCCTCCATCTCCGACAGGGCCTCCGCCTTCTTTCCCCTCTGTGCCCAGACCGTCGCTCGATTAAACCGCGTGCGAGCTTCTTCATAACTACCAGGCGTTAACCTCGCGAGCGACTCGGCGTATGCCGCCTCTGCCTCGCTCAGTCGGCCCAGCCCTTGCAGCGCAATTCCTGCGCCGTTGAGTAACTCACCCGTCCGGCGGAATGCTAGCGCCCGCTCGCATTCCGCCAACGCCTGAGCATACTCTTGCTGTTCTACATACAGCGCGGCGAGGTTGCCGTGCAGCACCGCCTCGTCCGCTGGATTTCGTTCCCCTGGTCGCAACTGCGCCCATACCCGCAACGCATAACGCAGCCGTACTTCCGCCAATGCGTACTCACCGGCTGCTTGCGCCTGCTGGGCCTGCTGGTTCGCGGCCACCATCGTGCCGCGCGCCGCGGTCTGCGCCGCCAGGGTCGAAATCAGAACTATTGCAAGAGTCATCCTCATGCTTCGACTCTGCACCCCTGCGTACCCCTAATCGAATGGACGAATTTTTTAAACTCAACAAAATAAATGAAATATAGATTTGAATGGGGCGTCAGGAGCTCGCAAAACACCGCTCAAAACCCTTGATTAGTGGGCTTGTGAGAGTAGAAAACAGTTTTTAACAGACAAAGATAAGGCGGAAAGATCGCGGTCAATCTTCCAAAAAGACGATCCTAATGCACAGCTATATTACTGTTTCTCTAAGGGGAACCCGGCTATCCATGAAGCCGGAGCCACGGATCGACGGTCAGAGCGCCCGCACTCTGCGTCGAACCCCAACCGTCACCGCACCTCCCCCGGTGCCAAACGCTCTCCTACGCTCCATGCCCGCGCTTGGCGAACACCTCCGCAGAACTCATCGACGCCCGTGCCCGGATTCTTCTTCCGCACCGTCGCACCCGGAATAACCATCTATGCAGGATAATGCGATAGTGATGATCTCCCGCCGCCATCTCCTCGCCCTCGCCGCTTCGCCGGTGCTCGCTCAAGACGAATCCGGTTTCGCTCCCCTCTTCGACGGCCGAACCCTCACCGGTTGGCAAGTCAAAGAAGGCCCCGAATCCGCCTTCACCGTCGACGACGGCTCCATCCTGGTCACCGAAGCGGCTAACTCCCCCACTTGGCTCGCCACCGAAAAGACCTACGAAAACTTCGATCTCCGCCTCGATTTCTATGTCAAAGGCTGGATCGATTCCGGAATCTATCTCCACGCTCCCGAACACGGACCCGCTATCGATTGCGGCTACTGCGTCAAACTCTTCCACAAGAATGACGATCCCCCCAAACTCGAATCTATGGGCGGCATCTTTCCCTACGTAGCCCCCAAACTGACGAACGTCAAAAGCAAAGGCGAATGGAACTCCCTCCGGATGCTCATGGACGGCCCCAGCCTCAAAGCCTGGTCGAACGGAGTAATGGTGCAGGATCTCAACACCGACCAGCACCCCGAACTCCAATTCCGACTCCGCTCCGGCCGCATCGGCCTCCAGTCCCTCTCCTACCCCATCCGTTTCCGCAACCTGCGGATTAAGGAACTGCCCGGCCGCACGCCTTGGAAATCGCTATATAGCACTCCCGCGGACTTTGAAAAGAATTGGTTCGTCGAAGAAGGAAAAGCCAAGTGGATGCCCCTCGGTCCCATCTTCCGCACCGACTTCAACGGCCATCTGGCCAGCAAAACCAAGTACAAGGATTTCGCCTTCGAAACCTATGTCCGCGCCCGCAAGAATTCCAACGGCGGCATCTTCTTCCGCTCGGAAGGCTCCGGCAACAAGCCCCACTACGAAGTCCAAATCCACGACGTCGAAGGGGCCGTCTATCCAACCGGCTCGCTCTATGGCATCCGCCGCGCCAAGTACCCCCGCCTCGTCCCCGAAGAATGGTTCCTCTTTCAACTGATCGTCAAAGGCACTCGCTGCGTCGTGCGCATCAACGGCGAAAACGTCGTTGACTACAACTCACTCGACCGCCTCGAAGCCGGTCACATTCTTCTGCAAGCGCACCAAAGCGCCAGTTGGATCGAATACAAACAAATGCGCATCCGCGAGCTCTAGCGGCCCTCTAAAGCAATGACCAGAACCTCACCCCTCGCCTTCCTTTCCGAGCAAATCGAGTCCTTCCGCGTTAACGGCACATATCAACGCCTACGCGAACTCGAAAGCCCTTGCGAGCCCATCAGCCGCTACGACGGCAAGGAAGTCATCACCCTCGCTTCCACCAACTATCTCGGCCGCGCCAACCACCCTAAGCTCAAGGAAGCCGCGATCGCCGCCATCAACGCCTACGGTGCCGGCACCGGAGCCGTCCGCACCATCTCCGGCACCATGGCCATGCACAT